>NZ_JBHYXD010000030.1:0-8170 GCF_042751995.1 Streptomyces sp. NPDC059371
GGGTGGTGGGTGTGGTGTGGGGGGGGGGGGGGGGGCCCCACCACCAAAACCACCTATTGAACTCCTACGTCCTCGCGGGGGGGGGGGGGGGGGCGGGCGGCCCCGCCCCAACCCCCCCCGCCGGATTCGGTGGAGTTCTCTCCCTCGCGGCATCCGCCTCTCAACTCATGCTCTCGCTGCAGGAATTCAGTGAATTCCTGACATGTCCTCAATTTGTGCCGGAGGCAAGCAGGTTTATGAATTACGCTCGGAGGGCGAATTCATAAGCTCCCGCCGGAGGCGGAATGCTTTTCGCGCAGGGATGCGCGGGGCAGCTATCTGACGGGGCCTCGCCACCGATGAAAGAAGGTCTCCCCCGGGGCCGGGGCCGAGTCGCATCGGCACGCCGGTCAGCAGCGTGCCGACGTCGATCGTGTCCTGGGGGTCGAGGACGGTGAACCCGTGCCGCTCGTAGTAGGGATCGAGGGCGCGGGAGGTCTCGAACTCGCCGAAACCCGGAGCGCACACAGTCCGCTACACGCCCAGCCGCTGGGCTGGCCGCCGGCCGATTCCGAGAGGAGCGCAAGGAGGTCCTGACGTGCCGGTGCCCGTTGTCTGCTCACCCCGAGGTTTCAGCGGAAACTCGTACTCGGTGGAGCTCAGGTGACGTCCCTGGCCGATGGCGAGTCATCACGCCGAGATCCTCACGGCGCCCGCTCCGCGAGCGCCGGAAGAGCGGCCGGACGCGCTACGGCTGTCGCGCGGTCGCCGCTTAGCTCGATTCAAGATCAGCAGGCTGCCGAAAATGACGACCATGAGAGCCGGGTAGACGGCGTGGCCTGCAGAGCCTTGGGCTATTCGCCAGACCATCAGGCCGGCGCACAAGCACAGCATCGGCCAGCACAATGCTCAGAGGTCGAAGTGGAGGCGAAACCCGAGGCGAAAGCTCGAGGCGTCACAGCGAAAGTAGGTAGATGCCGAACCCCACGCACGCCACGCCGACTACCGCCCACAGCGCGGCAAGCGCGGGCTTCCGCCGATAGGTCGAGTCGGACCGCGAGCCCTCCAAGAGCGCGAAACAAGCGAAGAAACAAAGCAGCGCAATGAGCCCAAGTCCCACCGAAAAGAAGAAGTACCAGACTCTCATATTCCCCCCGTTCACCTGAAAGACCCGGTGAAGGCTACCGGAGGCAAGGTAACCCGAACAAGGGCGGAATCACCCCATAACGCCGCCAACTCCATCCTGTTCTAGGGCCATTAGGCGCAAGTCGAAAGTGCTCGACCCCCGAGAAGGAGTCAATCCATGGGACAGCACACGACGGATGAGGTGCGACCAGGTTAAGGACGTCGAGGCGATACTCGACGGCAATTTCAAGTCCACCGGACGAGCCATCCCACCATGCGTTTGCGATGCATCTCATAGAGGGCGGCGACCTCCTCGTGAGCAGACCGCAGTAGTTGCGCTGCCAGTGCAGGTTTCGGGGTGGGTTCCACCAGGGGGCGATCACGGTGAGCTCGGTCAGGTGGGGTGAGGGCGGCAGTCCGGCGCGGGCGCGTTGCTTGGCCTGGTTGCGCTGGCTGAACAGCCACATGCCCAGGGGGAGTAGCTGTCGTGCCGGGTGTCACGGGGAACGGCGAGGTGGTCGTGTTCGGCCCCGGTGTCCTAGCTCGGACACGAGCCGCAAAGTAGCCGGGGTGATCACGTGCTCGCTGCCGTGGCGCCCTGCTCGTCGTGTTCGCGCAGCATCCGCATGACGGTCGCGGGCGAGGGGTGCCGGCCCTTCTTCTTACCGGTGGTGATGACGAGCCGTTTGGCGATGTCGCGCAGGCTCATCTTCTGCTCCCGCAGGTGGAGGGCCATGGAGAGCATGTTGTCGTCGCTGACGCCCGCGCCGCCGATGGTCTCGCCACGTTTGCGGGTGGACTCGTGGCCTTCGAGGGTGCGGTCGCGGATGTACTCGCGCTCCATCCCGGACATGGCGGCCAGCACGGTGAACACGATGCCCGAGGGATCGTGCGAGCCCTGGAGTTCCCCGGCGAGGAACTCCAGGCCGACGTCGCTGGCTTTCAGCTCCTTGGCGAGCATGGCGAGCTCGATGCCACGGCCGAGCCGTTTGTGCTCGTGGACGACGAGGGTGACGCGTGCGCCGGAGGAGCGCATCTCTCCGGCGAGCTTGACGGCTGCCTCCAGCTCGGGGCGCCGGGCGGCGCGGGTGGAGATCTTCTCCTTGAAGATCCGGGTCACCCCGGCTTCGGCGAGGGAGTCGAGCTGCGCGTCCAGGGACTGCCGGGCGGTCGAGGCACGGGCGTACCCGAGGCGCACGTGGCCGACCGGCTCGGAACCGGCGCTCGCGGGCCGGGGCAGCTCGGTCCAGGCCGAGCCGGGCTTGCGCACGGCGGGCGTCGGCACGAGGCGGAAGCGGGCGGTGTGGTACTGGACGGCCACCTTGCCCTTGCCGGTCCGGCACGGCGAGCCCGCCGGGACGGCGCAGGCGGACATCGGGCAGGGTTGCGATTCCACGCGCTTGAAGTCGTCGCTCACGCTCCGAGCTGTTTCATGAAGTGTTTCAAACAGTCCAGTCGTCTGAACAACCCATGAAACATGGTCGCTCCAGGTGGGGCGCCGGGTGGCCGACTGTTTCATAGGCGACCACCTGTGAAACGCGGGCGCTGAGTCCGGTCAGCGGTCGGTGTCGGCTCACCACTGGGTGATGAGCGGCGTGTCGGGTCCGTGTTGCCGCCAGGCTTCGGTGAGGCGGACGAGGCGGGTGGGGGCGGCGATGCCGCGCACGGTTGCGATCTTGCCGCCTGTGATGTCGAACGTCACGGCGCCGGCGACCTTGCCGCCGGGCACGAAGAGGATGGCGGGGGCGCCGTTGACGAGCGCGTAGTGGACTGCGGAGATGCCGCCGGCAAGTCGCTGTTTCGCTGGCGTGGATTTGAAGCCGGCCCGTGCGATGGCGGCGATGCGCTGCGGAGTGTCGTACTGCAGCAGCTTCTCGGTCAGGCCGGCGCCGTCGGAGATCGCGGTCGCGTCGTCGGTGAGCAGCGCCACCAGGCGTTCGGTGCGGCCCGAGGAGGCAGCGGCGAGGAACTCCTCGACGATCCTGCGGGCGGACGCCGGGTCGACTTCGCCCCTGCGGCGCGCGGCGGTGACGCGCTGCCGGGCCCGGTGGAGGTTCTGCTGACTCGCGGACTCGGTGATGTCGAGGATCTCGGCGATCTCGGCGTGGTTGTAGGAGAACGCTTCGCGCAGGACGTAGACGGCCCGCTCATGGGGTGACAGGTGCTCCATGAGGGTCAGCACGGCCAGGGAGACCGATTCGCGCTGCTCGAAGGTATCGGCCGGGCCGAGCATCGGATCGCCGTCGAGGAGCGGTTCGGGCAACCAGGCGCCGACGGTGCGTTCGCGGCGTGCCTGTGCCGAGCGGAGCCGGTCGAGGCACAGGTTGGTGGCGGCCTTGGTCAGCCATGCTTCCGGCACCTTGATCCGCTGCCGGTCGGCGGCCTGCCAGCGTAGGAACGTGTCCTGCACGGCGTCTTCGGCGTCGGCGGCGCAGCCCAGCAGCCGGTACGTCAGCGAGGCCAGCCGGTTGCGGTTGGCCTCGAACCGGCTGGTGTCGAAGCGATCAATGGTGCTGTCCACGCGGGTCACCCTAACTCCAACCGTAGATCGTGATCTCGGTGGTGAGGGGCGCCGAGGCGGCAGGTGGCCAGCGTCGATCATCTCGCCCGAGATCGCCCACGCCGTCGCGGGCGTCGGCTCCTTCTCCGTCTACCCGAGTTCACCGAGACGGAGGGCATCCCTTATCTCGCTGAGCTTCGCGGTCGTGGCCGGGGTCCGCTCCTGCGCTTGTTCAGCGAGTCGGAGGGCGTCGTCAATCTCGCTGAGCTTCGCGGAGGACAGGAGGGCCGCCCGCTCTATCAGGTCGTCCCGGGACACAGTGGTCAGCCACGTGCACGGGGTGAAGCCTGGACGCGGGAACGCGAGCCGCAGCACGCCTTCGAACGGCAGTCCTTCACCGGCGCCGACCGTCACTTCGATGCCCAGACCGCTGATGTCGACGCCCGCCGGAGCGACGACCTGCATCACCCGGATCCCGGACGTGTCGTCTCCCGACAGCAGTACGACCAACCTCCGCTCGTCGAACTGGACCCACCAGACTTCGCCACGTTGCACAAATCCTCCAGACACATGACGGCGCAGAGCCAAGGGCCACCGCTTCTACGACTGGGCCGTCATCGACCTCACCGACCCCGGGCCCGGGAGCCGGCAGTTGCTGATCCGCCGCAACCGCAGCACCGGCGAACTCGCCTACTACCGCTGCTACTCGCCGGCCGCCGCAGTGCCGCTAACCACCCTGGTGCGCGTCGCTGGATCAAGGTGGCGGGTCGAGGAGTATTTCCAGTCCGGCAAGGGCCTGGCGGCCTTGGATGAGCACCAGGTCCGCCGCTACCTGTCCTGGTCCCGCTGGGTCACCTGGCCATGCTCGCGCACGCCTTCCTCGCCATCGTCCGCGCGAACGAACACGACCGCGATCCCGCACCAGACGCCCTCATACCGCTCGCCTGCAACGAGATCCAACGGCTGTTCATCAGGCTCGTCATCCGGCCCGCCTTTGACCCGGTCCACCGGCACTGGCGACGCTGCCACCAGGCCCGATCCCGGACCAGCCACTACGGGCGGCAAGCCGCTCGAACGTGAAGATCACGATTTACGGCAACTACGCGGCTACGCGACCGCGTTCTCGGTTGACGCATCCAGTACGGCGGCCAGGCGGTGCTTGCGCTTGGGCAGGCCGAAGGTCGGGTGCGAGGTGGCCCACAGCGACATCGTGACGATGCCCGCCTTGATCCTCGCGGCCTTCCGGCCACCCAAGTACTTCGGCTTTGCCTGCGCTTCGTCGTCGACCATCTGCAGGATCCCGTCCCGCCGCCCGAGGCTGATGTGGTTGCCCACGTACTCCAGCTTGGTGTTCGCGATCTCGCGGCCGGTCAGGCGTCCCACGATCGCGTCCACGGCCTGTCGGCCGGTGTAACCGGCCGAAGCGCAGGACATCGGCAGCGGCCGGCCGTTGTCGCCGACGGCGTTGGCGCTGTCGCCGGCGGCGTAGACGTTCGGGTGCGAGACCGAGCGCATGGTGCTATCGACGACGATCCGACCGTCCTCGGTGACCTCAAGACCGCTCGCGGCGGCGGTCGGGCTGACCGCGAACCCGGCCGTCCACACGGTCGCGTCGGACGCCAGGACGGTGCCGTCGGCGCACAGCACACGCGCCGCTTCGACGGATTCAACGCTGGTGTGCTCCCAGACGGTGATGCCCATCCGGTCGCAGGCCTGGCGCAGGTGGCTGCGTGCCCCGGCCGAGAGCGGGGCGCCCAGCTCACCGCGGGCGACCAGCGTCACCGACAGGCCGGGCCGGGACTCGGCGATCTCGGTGGCGGTCTCGATGCCGGTCAACCCGTCGCCGACGACCAGGACACTCCCGCCTTCGTCCCGCCTGCTCAGACTGTCCAGGCGCTCGCGCAGGCGCAGCGCGGAGGGTCGGCTGGCGACGTCGAAGGCGCGCTCGGCCACGCCGGGGACGCCGTGGTCGGCGCCGTGGCTGCCGAGCGCGTAGAGAAGCGTGTCGTAGCCGAGCTCGCCGCCGCCGTCGGCGTCGGCCACGGCGACGACCTGGCTCTCGGGGTCGACAGCGGTGACACGGGCCAGGCGCAGACGTATCCCCGTGCCCGCGAAGACGTCGGCGAGCTGTGGAGCCTCGATCTCCTGACCGGCCACGAGCTGGTGCAGCCGCAGCCGCTGGACGAAGTCCGGCTCGGCGTTGACCACGGTGATCTCGGTGTCCGCCGGGGACACCCGGCGAGCCAGGGTCCCGGCCACGTAGGCCCCGGCATAGCCGGCGCCGAGGACGACGATGCGGTGCTTCATGTGATGCTCCTGTCGGTTCGCTTGCTCCCTGTCGGTGACTTGAGCGGAACAGCGCCTCGATTCCTGACAAGAACTGCATGTGACGTGGGCCACAGGATGACGGGAGCGTCGCCTGACGATGCCCACGACGCCGAGGCGGCGCAGATGCAGGCCGAGCCGAACAAGGCGATCTGATGACGATCACCGTCGTCATCGACGTCATCGACGTCATGCTCGCCAAGCGGAAGATGTCCGCGGGTGAACTCGCCGAACGCGTCGGCATCACACCCGCCAACCTGGCCGTGCTGAAGAGTGGCCGCGCCAAGGACGCCCGCTTCACTACCAGTGGAATTCATGCACCCGCGCCGGCAGATGATGACCATGCAGACCCTCCGGTGCCAGGTATGCACACAGCACACCCGAACGAAGATCGGCTTCATCTTCCTTGCGGGGCCCAGGGACGAGGACCCCGCCCGGACGCAGATTTTGACGAATCAGCCTCCGGTGTGCGCCAAGCATGTCCGCACCGTTGCAGCACTGTGCCCGCACATGGAGAAGCAGCCGATGGTGTTCCTCGCCCAGAGCGCCCCCTTGTACGGCGTGAGCGGAGTTCTGTACGGACGCCTTGCCCGCGGGGGTCTCCAAGTAGTCGCCCGGCCGGACTTCGCCGTGCAGTACGGGAACCCGGACCTGGCCACGTTCCTCGCCTCGCAGATGGTTCGCCGCCTCACCAGCTTCCGTGTCCTGACCGTCGACGAACTGCTCCAGATGCTCGAACTGTCCGCATAGACCTCTGCTCGGTGGCCGGAAGACTCCCCGCCAGGCCACCGGGCAGAGCAAGGCTCTCGGCGCGGGGCGCCCTCGGGCACCGACCCCGACAGTGCCCGCCCCGCGCCGGGGCCCTGAACCCATTGGCCCGCCCAGAAGAGGGACAGCATGCATCAGCTTGTCGCCATCCCGTTCGGAGAGCGCCGCCTCGTCTTACGGCGGGGCAGTCCAAAGGCCGTACAGCTGCCTCACACTAGGTTCGAGGAACTGCGCACCCTGAGCACGGCCCCGAGCACCGTGCCCGGGTGGCTCGTCGACGCCGTGGCCGGCCAGTGGCAGATGGACCTCTCCGGCCGGGTCCTCAACGACGTCCTCCTGGTACGCGAGGCGGGACCGTATGAGTTCAGCCGGGCCACGTGGGAGATCAACTTCGGCTGTGACTACGACTGCGAGATGTGCTACCTCGGCGAGAAACGGTTCGAAGGCCTCGACAATGCAGGGCAAGCGCACCCTCCTGACCGTGATGCGCGACGCCGGGGTGATCTGGCTCCAGATCACCGGCGGAGAACCGCTGATCGACCCGGACTTTCCCGAGTCCTAACGGTTCGCCAACGAACTGGGCATGCAACTTGAAGTCCTCTCCAACGGCTCGCAACTGCGCAGGGACCGCGTCCTGGACGTGCTCCGCGCGTACCCGCCGACGAAACTGACGCTGAGTCTGTACGGCGCGACGGCCGACATGTACGACGCGGTGACCCGCCGGCGCGGTGGCTTCGACCGGTTTCGCGAAGGCGTACACAAGGCCCTCGACGCCGGGCTTCGCCTCGATCTGAGCCTGATCATCGTGCAGACCAACGCGCACGAGGTCGACGCCATGCGGGCCTGGGCCAAGGATCTCGGGGTGCCGTTCCGCGAGTATGCCAACATCTCGCCCACGATCCACGGCACCGCGGAAACGTTGCCGTCCCAGTCGCCCGAGTACCTCACCGCCCGGAAGCCGTCCACCGGCTGCCCGGCGGGCGTGACCTTCTTTCACGCCGACCCGTTCGGCCGCGCCTCGATCTGCAAGGTGGGCCGCGAACCGAACATCGACTTGACCGCCGAAGGCGTGCCAGGCCTTGCCCGACTCGGCCAGATGGCCGAGTCCCT
Organism: Streptomyces sp. NPDC059371; assembly: GCF_042751995.1. Lineage (NCBI taxonomy): Bacteria > Bacillati > Actinomycetota > Actinomycetes > Kitasatosporales > Streptomycetaceae > Streptomyces > Streptomyces sp. NPDC059371. The sequence continues at coordinate 7,808 of NZ_JBHYXD010000030.1, forward strand.
CATGCTTCGCACTGGAGGATGCAGCGGCTGCAAACTCTCAGAAACCTGCCGCGTGTGCCGACCGATGGCATGGGTTTTCCAGGAAGCGAAGGCACCACTGCGGAACTACTGCCAACACGCAATGAGGTAGTCATGACTGCTGTCTTGGTCGAGATCACGCCCGCACCCGTTTCCGCTGACCCGGACGAGATCGTCCTCGTCGACGACGTCAGCGCGCTGACCGGGAGCGTTGAGTCCGGCTGCAACGACGACAACCCGTACAAGTAGCTCAACCAGTTGGGGGCCCCGCGGTTGGGCGGCCCCCACCCCCCGAACAAATGGGTAAAAAAGAAACAACCCCGAAAACCGGGTTGACCGCCCCAA
>NZ_JBHYXD010000030.1:8180-17944 GCF_042751995.1 Streptomyces sp. NPDC059371
GCGCCGTGCCGCGGAGCCCTCCGCGCGGCCCCCGGGGTGTTTGTGTGTGCCGCCCCCACACCCCCCCCCCCGCCCCCCCCCCCCCGGGGGGGGGGGGGGGGGCGGCCCCCCCCCGCCCCAACGCCCGTACCTCTGGAGATTCATGCCCACTCCGCGTATCACCGGGTTGCCGGCCGAAGGGCGTTCGCTGATCGAGAAGGCCAGCGGCCCGATCACCGGCACCGGGACAGTCCACGCAGGCCTCAACAGCACCATCGCCGCTACCGTGCGCACCGACACGGACGCCCTGTTCGTCAAGGGCCTGCCGCTCTCTCACCCCCGCGTCTGGACGCAGCAACGCGAGGCGGACATTGCCCCGTACGTGCGCGGCGTCGCTCCTGAACTGCGCTGGCACGTGGAAGCCGACGGGTGGAGCCTCCTCGCTTTCCAGTACGTCGAGGGAGGACACGCTGGCTTCACGCCCGGCTCCTCCGACCTGTCCGCTGTCTCCGCGGCCGTGGCGCAACTCGCCGAGCTCCGGGCCCCCGGCGTTGAGCTGAAGGAGATGCCGCACCGGCTCCGGGGCTACGTCGACGACCTCGCCGACCTGAAGTGGTTCGAGGGGGACAGCCTGCTTCATACAGAGTGGAACCCGCACAACGTCCTCGTCACGGAGGCCGGCGCCCTGTTCGTCGACCGGGGGTGGGCATCGACCGGCGCGGCGTGGATCGATCCCGCGCTGTGGCTACGGTGGCTGATGGCTTACGGGCCACACCGCGCAGCAGGCCGAAGACGTGGCCGCGGCGCATCCGGCGTGGAAACTCGCCCCGCCCGCCGGGCTCGACGTCTTCGCCCGCATTCAACAGCGCTTGTGGGACTCCATCGCGGAACAACACCCTGACGAATGGGCGCAGCCGATGCAGGCCGCGGCCCGAGTCTGGAACATGCACCGGCAGCACCGGCGCTGACCTCCGATATGGCCCCGCTCCTGGTGGGCTTCATCAGTCCCCGGACCGGCTCGACGCCGCTCTCGCGCGCAGCAGCACGAGCGGAACCAGCCGACCACGGAGGCCGCTGCGTGACCCGTGCATTCACCGTCACCGTCGATGGTCTAAGGGCGTCGGGAAGGCGACGACGATCGCCTCGTTGCACCAGGCCAGCCAAGGAGCTGCGCTTCTATGAAGAGGCCGCGGCGGCCCTCGAGGAGCGCGGTGTCGATGTACTGCGACTTGATTCGTCGACTACCACTCCATCGGGGGCAGTCGGCCGAATTGCTGATGCGATCACGGACCGACGGCTACCGTCGGTGCTCTCACAGCCCCTCCCACCCCTCGGGAATCATGAGTAGCGAATCGGCACAGCCCGTCATCGACACCCATGTGATCGTCCGCGACGGCGACAAGATCCTCTTTTCCCAGCGAGGCGGCCCGTACGGGCACGGGCGTTGGCACATGCCGTCAGGAAAGGTCGACCAGGGTGAGGAACTCAGCTACGGCGCTGCGTGGGAGCTGTCTGAGGAGACCGGCCTCGAGGTCGACCCCGCGCAGCTGCGGCTCGTCCTGGCTCTCGAATGGTTCACCGTGCACGACCTGCCCGAAGACCTCATCGAGTACCCCGAGGCCGGATTGCGCGGCTACCTCGATGACGCGGGAACGTTGGTAGAGCACAACTGGGCGTAGAGCCCCTCGAGATGCCTGCACAATCGGGCAGGCATCTCGAGCATTCCGGGACAACTGCCGCCAACGCTAGGAATGCCACGATGGATGACGAACCGCTGTCGGACTGGGCCGAGCGCCGCGACGCGAAGATCGGCCGACTCCGTGCCGTCCCCATCGCTCCCGGCAATGGCCCCAGAGGCGCGCACGTGAATCCTGACGCGCCGCGCGGCATCGAACGGTGGAATGGACACGCGTGGGAGCCCTACGGGTTCGCGGCGAACTTGGACGACGCGAAGCACCTTCTGTACCCGGTGGCTGCTGGAGAGGCGGAGCAGCCCAAGGGGTTGGCCCGCAAGCTTCTCGGTAGCGGAAGCGGTAGGCATCGCAAGCCGCAGCCCCCGCGGTAGGCGGCCCGACCGTCCCCTACCTGCTCAGTTCTTGACGAAGACGCTCCTCATGCGCGCCGACCACGGCAATGCCTATGGAGGTGAAGGCTTCCACAGCCGCGGCATCGCCCATCCTGTCGCGCGGAATGTGCCTTTTGATGCTTGGGTGCAAGGCTGACCGCTACGCTCGATCGTACGAGCGATGGATCACTGCGTGAGGTCTCCGTGGTCGCGGCGCTCGACGCAGACGGCCTGGTCGCCCTACTCAGCGCCGACTTCCCAGCGTCAGCAGTTGATGGGGGGGTTACCGGAAGCGACTCGGCAGTAGTCCGACCCTGGTCCGCCGTCGACGGTGCCGGCGTTCGGGCCGACAGAGATGAAGTCGCCGTCGGCTCCGCCGAGGATCTTGCCGGACGCCGTGGTACCGGCGTTGGCCGTGATGGAGTCGCTACCGGCGCCGCCGTCGACGGTGCCGGCAACGATGCCGTTGATGACGATGTAGTCGCTGCCGCCCAAGCCGTTGACGCTGTCGCCCAGGGCGAGGGCGCCGCAGCTGATGTAGTCGGAGCCGGCAGTACCGCTGACGGTCGTGCCGGACACGGGGCTGCCGTTGACCGTACATGCCGTCAGGGCTTGTGCAGGCGTTGCGGTCAGGGCGACGGGAGCGGCCACGAGGGTGGCGGCGCAGAGCGTACGTATCGCATGTCTGATCATGTAATGAGTGGCTCATGCCGATTTCATGATCGCAATGCTGCACCACCGTCCGGGGGCAGTCTGCCCCCCGGACGGGCCATCGAGGCTGATGGCCAGATGATCGGGGTCTACGGCGGGTGTCCGAAGCCGGAGGCAGGGGTCCATCCCGCAGGGCCCCAATCTGGGAACCTGCGGGAACCGCCCACACCGACGTAGTGACGTTCACCTGGGAGCTGTCCGGGAGTCCACCTGCCGCGGGCCACGTTTCCACAGGTCAACAAATTTCGGCGGTGCCCCGGTGGCGAGCGTCGCCGGGCCCGGACCCCGCGCCCACTCAAGCCGTGTCCTGGGGCGTCAACCGCCGCCTTTGCTGTTCTGCTGACACAAGGAGACGCCGCATGACCTATACCGGCCCCGTTCATCCGCTCCCCCCGTGGCGGATGGACGGGGTCTCGCCTGTTCCTCCCTTTCGACGCTGCCACGCTCAGTTGGGCAGTGAGCAGGTTCAGACGCTGCGCCGCGGTTTCCGTGCCGTCGTCTTCTTGGCTGCCTTTTTTGGCAGGCTGCTCCTTCTTTGCCGTCTTCGTGGCCGGCGTCTCTTTGGCTGCGGTCTTCTTCATGGGCAGGTCGTGGACAGTGGCGTCTTCTCCTTGGGACTCGCGGGCCTTGGCCACGGACTCCTTGAGCGCGGCCATCAGGTCGACGACTTGTGCCGGCGCCTCGGGCTCCTCAGCCGTGGGCGGTTCCGCGGTTCTCCCGTTTGGCGTCCATGAGCTGCTCCACCGCTTCCGTGTACCGGTCGGTGAACTCCTCACCTTGAAGGTCGTCGCGGGTCAGCCGGTCGATGAGCTGCTCCGCCTGGGCGATCTCGTCATCGGTGAGCTCCACCTCGTCGGTTCAGCTCGGCGGGGTCGCGGATCTCGTCGGACCAGCGCATCGCGTGCACGGCGATGACGTTGTCGCGGACCCGAAGCAGGCCGAGGCGCTCGCGGCCGCTCCAGGCGTACTTCGCCACGGCCACCTCCGATGAGCGCTCCAGGGCCCGCCTCAGGAGTGTGTAGGGCTTGGCCGCCACTTGACCGCGGGCTCCAGGTAGTAGCCCTAGCCGATCTGGATCGGGTCGATGGACTCCAGGGGCACGAACGCCTCGATCTCGATGGCTTTCGCCGTGGGCAGCGGTCTATCTCCCGCACTCCTCGTCGAGCACCGGGATGATCGTGTCTTTGCCCCACTGGTAGCCCTTGCCGATCTCCCGACTGCGCGACCTCACGGTCCTCGATTTCGCAGATCTTGCGGCTCCGCACCCGGCCCATGTCCTCCAGATGCACCTGGTGGAAGTGGTTGCCGTGGTCCTCCCGGGCGTTGACCAAGTGGATCGGCACGGTGACCAGGCCGAATGAGATGGCGCCGGACCAGATGGTTCGGGGCGTGGGAGACCTCCACGACAAGCCCCGAGGCCTTCAGCCTAGAAGCAGTCGCAGGCCCGAGCGCGCCGAGGTCTCACCGCTGAACGGGGGAGGTGGCATCGGTTCTGGTTGGTCTGCCGAGGATACGCAGGTGGCTGCCGGGCTCGCAGGGCCCGCGGGAGCGCACGCCCGCAGTGGAGTCGGCGTAGTGGGTCGCGCGGGACGGGGCGCCTCGTCTGCAGGCGGTGCCGCAGCAGGTGCCTTACGGGCGGGTGCTGGTGAAGCGGGCGGTGGAGCCCCAGTTCTCCTGGACGGGGGTCATGCACCACTGGCACAAGGGCAGGCCGCCGTTGCCGTACTTGTGGGTGCGCCGCTGGCAGCCGGAGCACGGGCCGACGAGGCTGCCGGGGCAGGTGAAGGTGGAGGGGTCCGGTTCGCTGATCGGTGGCGCGGGAGTACTGGTCATCAGGGTGTCCTGTTCTGGGTGATTAGCTAAAAATCACCATGAACGCAGCATGAAGGGCTGGAAGGTGCAGGGTGTCGGCCAGTGCATCGTGATGGAGGGGGCCGGGTCGGCGGATAAGTCGAGGATTTCCAGTGCGGTGTCCGGCTGGCAGTGACGGCACGCGCGCACCCCCACGGTGAGGAGCCGGCGTGCTTCGTCGCGCGGGACGGGACGCCGTCGTTTGCCCGCGGCGTAGCAGCCGCCGACATGGACCTCGATGGGCGGGCGGCCGTTGCCGATACCGAGTTCGACGACCCAGTCCGGTTCCGCGGGCCGGTTTCGGCGGCCCTGTTCCTGTTCGGCCTGCCGCTCCTGAAGAGCGGCGATCTTGGTGTCGATGCGCTGCAGCCACATGGCGTGCCACACCCGCAGGGTGAGCAGCCGCGCGAGGTCAGGCGGCAGGTCATCGAACATGTTTCCGATTCTAGGTCCAGGGGTCACCCGGTTCGCCATCTCGCATGTTCGAATTCCAGTTCGATAATGTGGGTGTGGAGGTGGGTGCTGTGGAGGCAGGGACTGAAGCACGGCAGGTGGCGAGCGTGATGCACGGGCGCTGCCCGGACCGACTGCTGGAGGATCTCTACCGGCAGGTCCTGGAGCAGATGGCGCAGTTGTCGCCGATCGTCCAGGCGCTGCCCCCGACAGCCGCCCTGGCGGAGCTGAAGGGCGCGCTGCGCTACCACGGCGTGGACGCTGCCCGGCTGGGGGAGATGCTGCGGGTACGGGTCATTTCTAGGCTGGGTGTCGACGTGCGCGTCGGGATCGGTCCGTCCATCACCGTCGCGGCCACCGCCTCCGGCCAGATCACCGGCCCGGGGGGCGTCCTCGCCATCGCCCCCGGCCAGGTCGCGGACTGGCTCGGACCCCTCCCGGTCGAGGCCCTGCACGGCATCGGCCCCCGCCAGGCCCAGGCCCTGCATGACTACGGCGTCCACCGCATCGGCCTGCTCGCCTCGATCCCGCCCGCCACTGCCCAACGCTTGCTGGGCGGCCGCGCCGGACGACAGGCCGCCGACCGGGCCCGCGGCATCGACCCCCGCCCCGTCATCCCGCGCACCCTGCCCGCAACCGCGAGCGTCCACCGTGCCTTCCCCCAGCACACCCTGGACGGCGCCGCCGTCCGCGCCGCCCTCCTGGATACGGTCGTCACCCTCGCCCTCCAGTTGCGCCGCCGCAGTCAGGCGGCCCGCGGTCTGACCCTGACCCTGCGCTTCGCCGGCGGCACCACCTGGGAGAAGGCCCGCCGGCTGGCGGAGGCCTCCGCGCACAAGGACGACCTGCGCACGATGGCGTACTGGCTGATCGACGCGGCAGGACTCCAGCGCGGTCGGATCACCGCCATCACTCTGAAAGGCGACGACCTGATTCCTGCCGGCCAGGTCGCCGAGCAGATCAGCCTCGACCAGTCCCGCGAAGCCCGCCTTGTCGCCGAAGAAGTCAGCGACCGCATCCGAGCCAAATTCGGACCCTGCGCAATCCGCCCCGCAACCACCTTGCTGCGCGTCTCCTGACCGGTTGAACCCGCCGCGTCAGGCGGGCTGCCGGGGTGGGTAGCTTCAGAGGTCGTTCTCTTTCCGAACCTCGTGTGCGGATTCCGCTGGTCAGGCATGGGATAGCGACTGTCACGGAAGTCTTGGCTCGTTGCCGGCCGAGATGTTGTGGGGTGGCGGATGCCGTCGATGCGGGCTGTTCTGGAAGCGCGGCGGAAGGCCGCGGTCGTGCGGGTGGAGGAGCTTGAGGCCGAACTGGAGCGGGTGCGGACGGACTTGGCGGAGGCGGAAGAGGTCCTCAGGCGCCGGGAGATCGGTCTCGAGCAGTATCTGGAGGCGCTGGCCGAGGAAGAAGCACCCGCCGTGGTGGTCAGCGGGTCAAGGAAGCCGGTCGGGCCGCGACGTGCGGTGCCGCATCGGGAGAACGCGGCCGGGGTCGAGGAACTGTCGGTGAACTACCAGGCAGTGATGGCTGCTGCGACGGAGGCCGGAGCCGAAGGGCTCGGCGCCCGGCGGACGGCGGTGGCGCTGGGCTGGGACAGTGCGTCCGCTTCCCGCGTCGAGGGTGCGAGAGCACGGTTGAAGCGGCTGGTGGAACGGGACTGGCTGGTGGAGGAGAAGCCGGGCAGGTTCACGCTGCCTGAGCAGGAACAGCCCGATGATGATGCTGGGCGGCCAGGCGGCGATCATGAGGGTGATCATCGACCGGCGGATGATGGCTTCGCTGGTGTCGGTGCGTCGTTCGTGGTCGCGGACCAGGCGCCGGCTGCGCGGGAGCCAGGCGAAGGACTGTTCCACGACCCAGCGGCGGGGCAGTGGCTGGAAGCCGCGGACGTCGTCCGGGCGGCGGACGACGTCGAGGACGATTCCCAGGTGCTGGGTGGTCCAGTCGGTGAGGCCCTGACCATGGGAATCTTGTCACCTGGCTTCCGGGGGCGGCCGAGATCCTACGACGGGCGGCTACCACCCGGACAGTACGAGGCATACGACTTCCCCGTGCTGTCCGCCGGACCCACACCCAGGGTCAGCCGCGACACCTGGCAGTTCACGGTGACCACCGAGACCGGAGCCGACCACACATGGTCCTGGACTGCGTCACCAAATGGTCCAAGTTCGACACCCGCTGGCAGGGCGTGTCGCTAGACCTCCTGCTCGCGGACGTCGAGACGGCCGCCGACTTTGCCCTGGTCCACGCATACGGCGGGTACACCACCAACCTCCCCTGCGGCAGCCTCCCGCCGGTCGAGCTTCTCCAGCCACGACACCATAGCCGCCTCCAAGACCACGTCTCAGAACACGACGATCCGCCGTCCGCGCAACGCATGGCAACGGCGCACGGCATCACCTGCTCGCTGAGGAAGAGCCGCACCCAAGTAGCCGTTGCCCAGGGTGCACAGACTCCCGCAGGCGTTCCTCCGCGGGGTCGTAGCCCTCGCTCCCACAGCAGTCCCGGCACTCGGGCGGTTCCCCTTCCGGTGTCCCTCGTCGCGGTCGTCACCGTTCGGCCAGCAGGCCGGTGAGGACGCGGTCCGGGGTGAGGGGGAGTTCGCGGAACCGGATGCCGGTGGCGTGGTGGACGGCGTTGCCGAGGGCGGCGGCGGTCCCGACGATGCCGATCTCGCCGATGCCCTTGCTGCCCATGGGGTTGAGGTGCGGGTCGTCCTCCTCGATCCAGTCGGCCTCGATGCCGGGGACGTCGGCGTGGGCGGGCACGTGGTAGGAGGCGAGGTCGGCCTCGGTGAAGTCGCCGAACGGGCCGTCCATGGTGCTGCCCTCGGTCAGGGCCATGCCCAGGCCCATGATCATGCCGCCGACGAACTGGGAGCGCGCGGTGCGGGCGTTGAGGATCCGCCCGGCGGCGAAGACGCCGAGCATCCTGCGGGCCCGTACCTCGCCGGTGACGGTGTCGACGGCGACCTCGGCGAAGTGGGCGCCGAAGGCGTGCCGGGCGTACGGGGAGTCGGCGTCCGCCCGGCCGGCGGTGTCGGAACGGACCAGGAGACCCTCGGCGGGCAGCGGACCCGGATGCTCGGCGAGCCGGGCCGCCAGGGCGGCGCACGCCTCGTACACGGCCCAGCCCCATGAGGCGGTGCCGGAGGAGTCGCCGGCCAGCGACGCCGGGGGCAGGTCGCTGCGGCCCACCTCGGTGCGCACCCGGTCCAGGGACGCGCCGAGGGCGTCGGCGGCGACCTGGGCGAGGACGGTGCGCGCGCCGGTGCCGATGTCGGCCGCGTTCACCCTGATGAGGAAGGTGCCGTCGGGCAGGGCCTGGGCGGTGGCGGTCGACGGCCGGATCAGGACCGGGTAGGTCGCCGCGGCCACTCCGGTGCCGATGAGCAGTGGGCCCTCGGTCCGGGAGCGCGGGCGCGGGTCGCGCCGGTCCCAGCCGAAGCGGCGGGCGCCCTCGCGCAGGCACTCGGCGAGGTGCCGGCTGCTGAACGGCTTGCCGCTGCCGGGTTCCCTCTCCGGCTCGTTGCGGATCCGCAGCTCGACGGGGTCCACACCGAGGGCCCCGGCGAGTTCGTCGACCGCCGACTCCAGGGCGTACATGCCGGGGGCCTCGCCGGGGGCGCGCATCCAGGACGGGCTGGGGACGTCCAGTGGCACCACCCGGTGGGAGCTGAGCAGGTGCGGTGCGGTGTACATGACGCGGGACGGCACCGCGGCCTGCTCCACGTACTCCCTGACGCGCGAGGTGTGCGTGGTGACCTCGTGCAGCACCGCGGTGAGGTGTCCATCGGCGGTGGCGCCGAGGCGCAGCCGGTGCAGGGTGGGGGCCCGGTGGCCGACGACGGTGGGCATGTACCGGCGGGCGTAGGCCACCGTGACCGGCCGGCCGGTGTGCCGTGCGGCCATGGCGGCGAGGACGACGTCGGGGCGCGGGGTGCCCTTGGAGCCGAAGCCGCCGCCGACATGCTCGGCCACCACGGTGACGTGCTCCTCGGGCAGGTCGAAGAGACCGGCGAGCACGGACTGGACGGTCGTGCTGCCCTGGCTGGAGGTGTACACGGTCAGCCGGTCGCCGTCCCAGTGCGCGGTGCTCGCGTGCGGTTCCATGGGGTGGTTGTGCAGGGGCGGCACCCGGTACTCGGTGTCCAGGCGAACGTCGGCGGCGGCGAAGGCGCCGTACGGGTCGCCGTGTTCGAGGCGGCCCGGCCGAGCGCCCCCTTCGGGCTCGTAGGCGTCCGGGTGGTCGGGGCGCAGTACGACGTCGTGGTGCTCGGTGGCGTAGCCGACGCGGACGGCCCGGGCGGCGGCGCGGGCCGCCTCCAGGGTCTCGGCGACAGCCAGGGCGACGCACCAGCCCCGGTGCGGCACGTGGCGGTTCTGCAGGACGGCGAGGGTGGCGTCGTCCGTCTCGCCGAGGCGCGGGGCGTCGCCGGGGGTCAGCACGGCGAGGACGCCGGGCAGCGCGAGCGCGGCCGAGGTGTCCACGCCGGTGACCCGGCCCCGGGCCACGGCCGCCGGCACGGGCCAGGCGTGGACGCGGCCGGGCACCGCATACTCGGCGGCGTAACGGGCGGTACCGGTGACCTTCTCCCGCCCTTCCCGCCGCCCGGCGGTGTGGCAGAGGGCGGTGTAGGGGTGGTGGGTGTGGGGGTGGTGGGGGTAGGAGGGGGGGGGGGGGGGGTGGAAGGCCACGCCCG
>NZ_JBHYXD010000030.1:17954-88980 GCF_042751995.1 Streptomyces sp. NPDC059371
CCCGCGCCCGCGGGGGCCGCCGCGCGCCCCCGCCCACGCGGGGGGCGACCGGGCGGTACCGGGTGCTCTCCCCCCCCCCGCCCCGCCGCGGGGGGGCCCCCCCGCGGGGGGGGCGGGGGCGCGGGGTGGGGTGGGGGTCCTGCTCCAGGGCGCCGGTAGGGGGCTGCCGGCCCTCGCCGGATTCACCCGAGGCGGCGGAGGCGGCGCGGGTGAGGAGGTCGTCGTGCGGCAGAGCGGCGCCGGCCCGCGGATCGTCCCGGGCCGGTCCGGTGGCGGCCATCGGATCGTCGTGCGGCAGACCGGACCCGGGCAGCGGGCCGCCGTGCTCCAGTGGGTCGTTCGCCATCGGTTCTCCTGGGGTTGGGCGGGTCCGGAAGAAGTCAGGCCGTCGCGGGTGCGGGGGCGAGGCGATTCAGGACGTCCAGGGCGAGGTTGCGGGCGAGGGGCACCTTGTAGGCGTTGTCGCGCAACGGCTCGGCGTGGTCCAGTTCCAGGGCCACGGCGCACTCGAAGGCCTCGGGGGTCGCCGCCGCGCCCAGCAGCGCCGTCTCCGCGTGGTGGGCTCGCCAGGGCCGGGGGGCGAGGCCGCCGAAGGCGAGCCCCACCTGGTCCACGACGCCGTCCGCGACCCGCAGGACGACGGCCACGGAGGCCAGGGCGAAGGCGTACGAGGCACGGTCGCGGGCCTTGCGGTAGGCGCAGGGCACACCGGCCCGGGCGGCTGGCAGCAGGACGCCGGTGATCAGCTCACCGGGGCGGATCTCGGTGTCCCGCTCCGGACGGACCCCAGGCAGCCGGTGGAAGTCGGCCACCGGGATGCTGCGCCCGCCCTCGGCGCCGTACAGCTCGACCCGGGCGTCGAGGGCCGCCAGGGCGACGGCCATGTCGGAGGGGTGGGTGGCGATGCAGTGCGGGGAGTGGCCCAGCACGGCGTGATCGCGGTGCACGCCGTCGCGGGCACCACAGCCGCTGCCCGGCTGCCGCTTGTTGCAGGGTTTGTCGAGGTCCTGGAAGTAGGGGCAGCGGGTGCGCTGGAGCAGGTTGCCGCCGGTCGTGGCGGCGTTGCGGAGCTGTCCGGAGGCGCCCGCGAGGAGCGCCTGGGACAGCACCGGGTAGCGGTCGCGGACCAGCGGGTGGGCGGCGAGATCGCTGTTGCGGACGGTGGCGCCTACGCGCAGCGCGCCGTCCGGCAGTTCCTCGACCGAGTCCAGCGCCAGCCGGCCGACGTCGATGAGGACGCCAGGGGTCTCCACGCCGAGTTTCATGAGGTCGACGAGGTTGGTGCCGCCGGCGAGGTAGTGGGCGCCAGGGTGGGCCGCGTAGGCCTCGACGGCCTCCTCGACGCCGGTGGGCCTGAGGTATCCGAAGCCTTTCACCCGATCACGTCCTCCACCGCCTCGACGATGCGCGGATAGGCGCCGCACCGGCACAGGTTGCCGCTGAGCCGCTCGCGGATCTCTGTCCCGTCCAGCGGCACGGGCCGGCCGGAGGGCTCCGCCGGGTCGGTGACGTGGGACGGGTGACCGGCAGCGGCCTCGGCGATCATGCCCACGGCGGAGCAGATCTGCCCGGGCGTGCAGTAGCCGCATTGGAAGGCGTCGCGTTCCAGGAAAGCCCGCTGGAGGGGGTGCGGTTCCTCGCCGTCGCCGCCGAGGCCCTCGATGGTGGTGACCTCGCTGCCGTCGAGGGTGACGGCGAGCAGCAGACAGCCGTTGACGCGGCGCCCGTCCACCAGGACGGTGCAGGCGCCGCACTGGCCGTGGTCGCAGCCCTTCTTGGACCCGGTGAGGCTCAGGTCCTCGCGGAGCAGGTCCAGCAGGACCCGCCGGTGGTCGACGAGCAGGGTATGGGGTTTGCCGTTGACCCGGAGGGTGATCTTCGAGTGCGGGTCGAGCGGCTTTTCGCTGGTCATGGCAAGAAGGGTCTTCCGGACGGGGTGGGGTGTCCGTGCGCACCGCGTATCCAGGCTGCGACGCCTCACGCGTCCCGGCCACTCCAGGGCACCCCGCGGCCTCCGTCGCCGGGCCGGTCGGCCGGTCGGCGCCGGGGGAAGGGCTCGGCCGTCGTCCAGCAGCGACGCGGCGGACTCCACCTCGTCCCCCAGCCCGATCTCCGTCTCCAGCGCCCGCCACATCGCCGCCGCGTCCAGGTCGGCGCCGTGCTCGGTGGCGAGGTTCAGGCGTCGGCCGTGACCCGGCCGGCTCGGCAGGTGATGATTGGGTCATGGCTCTGAGCTCCTCTCGTTTTCCGGTGCCGAACGCGTTCGAGCTGCTCCGCGAGCAGTACGCCAAGCGGCTGCCCGCGCGCCTTCGAGACCTGACGGGCCCCACCCATGGCTCGGTCGATCTGCCCCTGCACGTGGCCTGGTCAGGACGCCGCTCCTACGACGTGGAGCAATCGCGCTCGAGGATGAGCCTCTACCGCACCGTGCTGGCCGAGGGGCAGCGCCAGGACCTGGTTGCCTTCCTGAACCGGGATCTGCTGCTCGGGCAGTGGCCGGTGCTGCGCACCCTGATCAGCCGCTGCGGGATGCCTGGGAAGCCGCCTTTCCCGAGCTGGCTTTGCCGCGCGGAATATGCCAGCCGCGTGAATCTGACCGACCTGCATCGCCGGCTTCTTGCCGATGTGCTCGCGATCGGCACCCTGTACCCCTTGGTGATCACAGGCGGTTATGCCGTCCAGGCCCACGGCCTGGTAGACCGCCTCAGCCAGGACCTCGATGTAGCCACGGAGAATCCGGCCTCGATCGACGAGATCGTCGCCGTGGTCAGCGACGGCCTTGCCGCCCGCGGCCGGAGCATCCGCCGGATCGAGGCGGGCGCGCTCTCTCTCCGGTCAGGCTGTTGCCAGAGCGGGGTAGCAGCAAGTAGCTACGACGGCGACCCGGTGACGCCGGGTAAACCAGATGCCGAGCCACGCGGGCCCCGTTGGGGCACGACGTCGCTGGCCCCGGTCCCGGTCTCGGTCAGACGGGTGCCGGCTGGGACCGGTCGCCCGTGGGTTCCAGGCGGACGACGATGCCCTTGGAGGTGGGCTGGTTACTCATGTCGGCAACGCTGTCGAGCGGCACCAGGACGTTCGTCTCCGGGTAGTAGGCGGCGGCCGACCCCTTGGCCGCCGGGTAGGACACGACCTCGAAGTTCTCGGCCCGGCGCTCGGTGCCGTCCTCCCAGACGCTCACCAGGTCCACCCGGTTGCCCTGGGCGAGGCCGAGCGCAGACAGGTCGGCCGGGTTGACCAGGACGACGTGACGGCTGCCGTAGATGCCGCGGTAGCGGTCGTTGTTGGTGTACGGGACGGTGTTCCACTGGTCGTGCGAGCGCAGGGTCTGCAGCAGCAGGTGGCCCTCGGGGGCCAGGGGGACTACCGGCTCGTTACAGGTGAAGCGGGCCTTGCCGGTCTCGGTCCGGAACACGCCTTCGTTGACCGGGTTGGGTAGATGGAAGCCTCCCGGGCGGGTCACCCGGGCGTTGAAGTCGTGGAAGCCCGGCACGATCCGGGAGATGCTGTCGCGGATGGTGTTGTAGTCGCCCTCGAACCTCGCCCAGGGGATGTCCCCCGTGCCGTCGACGCTGAGTCGGGCGAGCCGGCACAGGATGGCGACCTCGCTGAGCAGCATGCGCGAGGCCGGTTCGATCCGTCCCCGGGAGGTGTGCACCTCGCTCATGGAGTTCTCGACGGTGACGAACTGCTCGCCGTCGGCCTGGACGTCACGCTCGGTGCGCCCCAGCGTCGGCAGGATCAGGGCGGTGTCGCCGCAGACGGTGTGCGAGCGGTTGAGCTTGGTGGAGATGTGGGCGGTCAGCCGGCACGTACGCATCGCCTTCTCGGTGACCTCGCTGTCGGGCGCTGCGCGCACGAAGTTCCCGGCCAGGGCGAGGAAGACCTTGACGCGGCCCTCCAGCATCGCCTTGATCGAGTTCACCGAGTCCAGGCCGTGCGGGCGCGGCGGGTCGAAGCCGAACTCCTCTCGCAGGGCGTCCAGGAAGCTGTCCGGCATCTGCTCCCAGATGCCCATGGTGCGGTCGCCCTGGACGTTGCTGTGGCCGCGCACCGGGCAGACGCCTGTGCCGGCACGTCCCAGGTTGCCACGCAGCATCAGGAAGTTGACGATCTCCCGGATGGTGGGCACGCCGTGCTTGTGCTGGGTGATGCCCATCGCCCAGCACACGACGACGCGTTCGCTGGCGAGGACCTCGTCGCGGACCTTCTCGATCTCCTGGCGGGTCAGTCCCGTCGCCGCGCGCACGTCGTCCCAGTCGACGGTGCGGGCGTGCCGGGCGAACTCCTCGAAGCCGGAGGTGTGGGCGTCGATGAAGTCGTGGTCCAGGACGGTGCCGGGGCGCGCGTCCTCCGCCTCCAGCACCAGCCGGTTCAGTGCCTGGAACAGGGCAAGGTCCCCGCCGGGCTTGATGTGCAGGAAGCGGTCGGCGATCTGGGTGCCCCGCCCCACGACCCCGCGCGGCTTCTGCGGGTTCTTGAAGCGCCGCAACCCCGCTTCCGGCAGGGGGTTGACCGCCACGATGCGGCCACCGTTGCGCTTGGCCTCCTCCAGGGCGGAGAGCTGGCGCGGGTGGTTGCTGCCGGGGTTCTGCCCCACCAGGAAGATCAGGTCCGCGTGGTGGAGGTCGTCCAGGCTCACGGTGCCCTTGCCGACGCCGAGGGTCTCGCTCAGGGCGAAGCCACTGGACTCGTGGCACATGTTGCTGCAGTCGGGCAGGTTGTTGGTGCCCAGGGCGCGGGCGAAGAGCTGGAAGACGAAGGCGGCTTCGTTGCTGGCCCGGCCGGAGGTGTAGAAGACCGCCTCGTCGGGCGAGTCCAAGCCTTTGAGTTCCTGCGCGAGGACGCCCAGGGCATCGTTCCAGCCGATGGGCTCGTAGTGGTCCGATCCGGGCCGTTTGATCATCGGCTCGGTGAGCCGGCCCTGCTGGTTGAGCCACATGTCGGAACGGGCGGCCAGGTCCGACACGCTGTGCTCGCGGAAGAAGTCGGCGGTGATCCGGCGCGTGGTGGCCTCGTCGTTGATGTGCTTGGCGCCGTTCTCGCAATACTCGTTGCGGTGGCGCCGGCCCGGGGCGGGGTCCGCCCACGCGCAGCCGGGGCAGTCGATCCCGCCCACCTGGTTCATGGTGAGCAGGTCGACCCCGGTCTTGCGCGGGGAGGTCTGCTCCAGGGAGTACTCCAGCGCGTGCACGACGGCGGGGACCCCGGCCGCCCACTTCTTCGGCGGTGTCACGGAGAGGGAGCTCTCCGGCTCCTTACCGGGCGGGTTCTGCATCGCTTGGCCTTTCTCTTGCCGTGTCGGGCGGGCAGGTCAGCCGACGGGCCACTGGGCGACACGGCTCCTGGGAGGTTCCGGGGTGTCGTGCTGGACACGGCCGTTGCGGATGGTGCCGCGCCATGCGCCGCCCTCCTGGCCGAGCCCTTCGATGAAGTGCTTGAAGCTGACAAGTTCTCCGCGCACCAGTCGAGCGGCCAGCTCCGTGACCCTGGGGGAACGGGTGAGGACCTTCACGGCGCCGTGCGGCCGCAGGAGCATCCGGACGGTGATCGCGGTGCCGCCGGACTCCGTGGGCTGGAACTCGACCTCGCCCTCATGGGTGGGATGCTGCTCCAAGCCCCGCCAAGCCAGGTAGGCGTCGGGGTCCTGTTCCACGATCTCGACCGGGAAACGGAGGCGCACAGGGCCGTAGCCGATGGTCCACGCGGTGACGGCGGGCCTGACCTGCTCGACGTCGCGCACCACGGCTGAGAAACGTGGGAACGTCTTGAACTGCGTCCATTGGTTGTAGGCCGTACGGACCGGCACCGCGACCTCGACCGTCTCCTCCACGTGCCGCTCGCGCAGCGGACGGCGGCGTGTGACGCCGTACCCGCCGGTGCGCCCGTCGTCCTCTTCATGCGCCATCATGGTCCTTCTTCCGGTGAGAAAGCCGGGCATCTGGACGGCCAGCCTCCCTTGTGGATCAGGGCACCACCTCCGGTTCCCCGATCCCGGGCTTCAAGTCATCCGACCGCACCCCCGACCCCTGTGCACGGGCCCGAAGGCGCGTCCACCGGGCTTCTCCCGGCGCCTGGCGGCCACCTCCAGCTTCACCCCTGGCCCCGGCCACCCGCCACTCACCGCACCCCGGCAGGCGGCCTCCCTCGATCCCGTTTCCCGAGATCCTCGCCACGCGAATGCGAGTCCGCGTCTACCGTGAGGTCAGGGCCCGCCTGGCAGCCCGCAGGAAGGTCCTCCGGTCCTGAGTAGTCCAGGCAGCGCCCCGTCCGTTCCCGCCAGCGTCCATGAGGCCAACGCAAAACAACGCCACCGCGTCACGCCCGAGCCTGTTCGGCGCCCCCTGCCCGACCGGTGCGCACCCCGCCGTGCTCCCCTTGCCGCATTACTCACACGTCGGCTCTTGCCCGGACTCAGGCGGAGTTGCGTTGGACGATGGCCCCATTCAGGACGGTGGCGAATGCGCACCACCCTGCGTAGGGGAGCAGCGCTCGGGCTCCTGATCGGTCGACCTCTGCCATCTGGCGGATAAGCACAACGTTGCTCATGTCGAGCAGGAGTGTGCCGACCAGGCCGGCCTTCGGGCTCTGCCGGCGGAAGAACAGCCAGTTCCACGCAGTGTTGAGAACCAGGTTCACTCCGAAGGAGGCCGCCAGTGCACGGCGGCGCCTGCCCCTGGCCTGTTGCAGAGCGTGCCCGCCCGCCCACGCGATAGAGGCGTACAACGGTGTCCACACCGCACTGAATGCCCACGGTGGAGGCTGGAATGCGGGTTTCTCCAAGCGTCGGTACCAGGCGCTGGAGGGGTCCACGGCCGCAGCTCCCGCTACCGCAGATACTGCCGCCGCGGTGATCCCGTAGGGCACCCAACTGGGCGGTGGAGCCTGCGCTTCACTCAGAAGCCTCATGACGTGAAGGGTCCCCGCCCGCAGCCACCTCACACCGATAGGCCGACACTTGTGATGGTTTGCTGCCTGTCGTTCACTTCGCAGCACAGTGCACGGACCCTGTTCCAGAAGTTGATGTCATCAGGTCTCCGTAAGTTGTTGGGCGGCCCGGGAGGGAACGAAGCTCCTGTGGAGCAGGGCAGGGAAAGCCGGTTCGCCCCTTGGGCGGAGCGGCGTTGTCAGTGGCGGCCGTTAGGTTGCTCGCGTGTATCTGCGGTACTCCTTCCGGCTCGAGCCGACGCCGGGTCAGCGCATCGCGCTGGCCCGTACGTTCGGCTGTGCCCGGGTGGTCTACAACGATGCGCTGGCCGCGAGGAAGGCCGCGTACCGGGCGGACAGGTCGCGGATCGCGACGGGTGTGCTGGCGAAGCGGGTGATCACTGAGGCGAAGAGGACGCCCGAGCGGGCTTGGCTCGCCGAGGTGTCGGTGGACGCCTTGCAGTCCTCTCTTCGTGATCTCGATACGGCGTACGCGAACTTCTTCGCGTCGGTGGCGGGGAAGCGGCCAGGGCGCCGTATGGGGCTTCCGGTGTTCAAGTCGAAGAAGGACAGCCGGCAGGCCGTCCGTTTCTCCAGGAACGGGTTCCGGCTGCGGGACAACGGGCGGTTGAACCTCGCGAAGATCGGGGACGTCCGGGTCCGCTGGTCGCGTTCGCTGCCTTCCGCTCCATCCTCGGTGACTGTGGTCAAGGACGCTTCGGGCCGGTACTTCGCGAGCTTCGTGGTGGACGTCGAGCCCGCAACGCTGCCGCCCGTGGATGCGGAGGCCGGTATCGACCTGGGGCTGATGTTTTACGCCGTTCTGTCCGACGGGCGGGTGATCGACAATCCCCGCTTCCTGCGGCGTGCCGAGCGTCGGCTGAGGAAGGCGCAGCAGGCGTTGAGCCGCAAGGCGAAGGGGTCGAGGAACCGGGCCAAGGCCCGGCTGAAGGTCGCCCGTGCGCACGCCCGGGTGGTCGATGCGCGCAGAAACTGGTGTCACCAGAACGCTTCGAGGCTGGTCCGCGACAACCAAGCGGTCTACCTCGAAGACCTGGCGGTCTCCGGCCTGGCCCGCACTCGCCTCGCCAAGTCTGTGCACGACGCCGCGTGGGGCATGTTCCGCCGCGTGCTGGAGGAGAAGGCGGCCCGCTACGGCCGGCACGTCGGCATCGTCTCCCGCTGGCTGCCCTCCTCGCAGACGTGCTCGGTGTGCTGGGTCGTGGACGGGACGAAGCCGCTGCACGTGCGTATCTGGCGGTGCGAAGGCTGCGGTACCGAACATGATCGTGACCTCAACGCGTCGCGAGTGATCCTCGCCGCCGGGCAGGCGGAGAGGCTAAACGCCCCCGGAGGGCCGGTCAGCCCTGGAGTGGAAACCCCACGCCAGGCACGGCCCGTTGAACGGGGAACCCACCCGAAGGCCCAGCCGGTCACCACCGGCAGCCAGGCGGGAATCCCCGTCCTTTAGAGCGGGGAGGATGTCAATACCGGTTCCGGCGGCATCATCCGGACGAGCGGCAGCGACGGCTGGTGAGGGGGTCGAGGCCCGGATTTTGGGTCGGGGCGGTATCCGGGCAGTCGCGCGGGACGACGCTCCGCAAGGGCGTGGACGAGGTGGAGGCAGGCGAGGAGTGGCTTGCTCGGCCGCGCATCTGTCGGATGATCCTTTCTGGGCGGGTATGACACCTTCGTGCGGCCGTTGTGGTGGAGCAGGGCGAGCCTGATGGCACGGTGTGCTGATTGGTCTGCTCCGCAACGACGGTACGGTGTGCGGCAGTCGATCGCTTGTTCCGCGATCAGTGACCCACGAGGGGTTCCATGAGGCACCGCCGCCCGCGTCGTCGTCAGCAAGTGATCGCCAGAGCGGTCAGCACGGCCAGTGCGATCGCAGTCGCCCTGGGCGCCGGGATGACGCCGGCGATGGCCGCCGGGACACCGCACGGCGGGGCCACGCTCAGCACGGCCACGCCCGACGCGGCTGCCCCCTGGGCGCCGGAGAACGATGAGGAGACGGGCCACTACAAGGCGCCCCTGAGCGCGAGCGTCTCGCCCAAGACCGCGGGCACGTCTCCGCTCAAGCTCACCATTCCCGCGCCGACCGGTCGCCACAGCGTGGGCATGGTCGGTCTGCACCTGGTCGACAACTCGCGCACGGACCCGTACGTGCCGGGCAGGAAGCGCGAGTTGATGGTCTCGCTCTTCTACCCGACCAACTCTCCCTCCGGGCACTACCAGGCGCCGTGGATGCCCTCGCTGTCCGGTGCCTCCTTCCTCGCCTCCCGCGGCCTGACGCCGCAGAAGGTGACGCTGCCCCCGACCGCGGGCCACGTCCTCGCCCCGGTGGACACCTCGCTCGGCAAGCTGCCCGTCCTGCTGTACTCGACCGGGCTGCACTCGGACCGTGCGATGGGTACCGCGCTCGTCCAGGACCTCGCCAGCCGCGGCTACCTCGTCGTCACTGTCGATCACACCCACGACGCCAACGAGGTGCAGTTCCCGGCGAACCGGGTCGAGCACAACGCCATGCCGGCGGGCTCGCACTCCTCCGACACGCTCAAGGTGCGCGCCGCCGACATCAAGTTCGTCATCGACAAGCTCAACACGCTCAGCACCGGCGGCAACCCCGACTACGGTCACGCCACGCTCCCCACTGGGCTGACCAAGCACGTAGACATGTCCCGTATCGGCATGTTCGGCTGGTCGCTGGGCGGCGCGGCGGTCGACACCGCCATGCAGCTCGACAAGCGTATCGCCGCCGGCGCCAACCTGGACGGACAGTTCTTCGGCACGGCGCCGAGCAAGGATCTGGACCGTCCCTTCATGCTGTTCAGTTCTGGCACCCACAACCGGAACACCGACAGCTCGTGGCGCACCCTGTGGTCGCACCTCAAGGGCTACCGGGTCGACATCCAGCTCCACGGTGCGGCGCACCTGTCGTTCAGTGACAACGAGTGGATGGTGCACCAGGAGGCAGGTCTGCTCGGGCTCTCTCAGAGCCAGCTTCAGCAGCAGTACGGAACGATCGACCCGAACCGCGCGATCGCGGTCCAGCGCACCTACCTCGCCGCCTTCTTCGAGCAGGAACTTCTCAAGAAGCACAACACCCTGCTCGACGGGCCCAGCACGAAGTACCCGGAGATTTCCTTCGTCCGTTGACCGAGCGCTCCAATGGCGGGCCCGTTGCCTGGGGCCCGCCCTTCGTGTGACATCTCGTTCGCGCGAAACGGTGCTGTCGTGTTGCCCAGGGTTGGGCTGACGCAAGGAGTTGGGGATCCCGACCGATTCGGTCCGCGAGGGGAGTCGCCGGGGCGTCCGGTCGCTCGTACGGGCTGATCGTCGAGCCCCGCCGGGCCGACCGTCCGCCAGCAACCCCGCTGTTCGGTGCTGTTGGCGATGTCTGGTTTGCTCGAGAGTGCCGCACCCGTTACGCCGTCGGCATCACCCTGTGGAGGCCTTTTCAGGGCCATCCCGGCGCAGGCGAACAGTTGCACGAGAAATCGACTTGATCGCCTGGGGTGCGGCTTCGGGGAGATCCTCGATTCACTCGCGCGCTTGTGTCGACGGATCCTCGGCGCGGGACATTAGAGTGGCAGTTCGACCTATCGAACTTTTGCGTTAGGCGCCCGTCGAGAGAGGATCGCTGTCCTGCCCACCGAGTCCCGGGTGCCGCGCCGACACCGAGTCCGCCGCCGCGCCGACATGCCGCTGCTGGGCGGTGTTCGCCCGCCGATCGTCCTGCTCCTGTTGCTGCTGCTCCTGGTCGCCGCCGTGACCGTCGGCGGCCTCGGTGCCGTCCACTCCGACCGTGTGCCGGCGGCTGTGCTCAACTCGGAGCAGCAGATCGCTTCGGACACCGCGCTGTCGGTGCGTACCGCGATCGATTCCGAGGCGAGCACCGTACGTCGTACGGCTGACGCCTACCCGGCGACGAGCGCGTCGACACCTACCGCCACGCTCAAGGCGCTGACCGCCGCCGGCAAGGCGGATCTCGGCAGTGCTCTCCTCGACGCGCACACCGGCAAACTGCTGGCGTCCGGTGGCGCTCCGGTGGCGCTGGCCGAGGCGGAGGCCGCCAGGAAGGCGTCGGAGCAGGGAACGATCGCGCCCCGGCTGGTGACCTCGGACGCGACGCGGGTGCTGTACTTCGCCAGGATCACGCTGCCCGCCCAGCAGGTGGACGCCGACCAGGATCAGAACCAGGTCCCGACCGGGGCCGAGCGGCAGTGGCTGCTGGTGGTCTCCGAGGCGCTCCCCACCGTCACGACGTTCGGCGACGGGCGCATCGCGAAGGTGCTGAACGCCAACGGCAAGGCGCTCGTCACCACGTCCCGCGGCGCGACGTCACCGACCGCGGCCGACAGCGGTCTGCCCGCGTCGGCGTCCCGCGCGGTGAGCGCGTCGGGGCGCGACACCGACACCTCCGGAAGCCTGGTGGGGGCGGCCACGAGTTCCCGGCCCACGGTGGCGGGCTGGGCCCAGGTCGCCTCGGCGACCGGGCCGGGTGACACCGACGACCTCGGCCTGGTGGTGCTCACCTCCCGGGCCGTGCCCGCCACGATCGCCGCCACCGACTACTCGGGCATCGCGATCGAGGCCGCCGCGGCACTCGCCGTCATCGCGGTGCTGCTCGGGCTGGCGCTGAACTTCCTCGTGCAGCGACCGCTGTTGCGGCTGTACCTGTCCGCCGGCCGCCTGGCCCGCGGCGCGACGGAGGACGGTTCGGCCGAGGAGGCCGAGCTGGGCCGGCCCGTCCCGGTTCACGGCATCGGAGAACTCGCCCGGATCGGAAGGGCGCTGGAGTCGCTGCGCCAGCAACTGCTGGGGGAGAGCGGCCCGCAGGAGTTCCCGGCCGGCCGCGGACCCGGCTACCGGGCGCTGGCCGCGTTCAGTCTGGTGCTGGTGGCCTGCTGGGCACTGCCGATGATCTTCGTACTGAACCGGGCGGACGCGGGCTCGGTTCCGGCGCCGGTCATCGCCAACCAGCAGGCGCGCGCCGAGCTCGCCGCGAACCGTGTCCGGCAGTCGCTCGACCAGTCGTACGTCGAGCTGAACGACGTGGCCGCTAGCCTGCCGGGCAAGAGCCGGGCCGCCCAGACCGGGGAGCTGCGACACGCCCTGTCCAAGCACGGGCAGTACCGTTCCCTCTACCTTCTGGACCGCTCCGGCGCCATCACCCTGCGGGTCGGGGACACCCCGCTGCGCACCCTCGTTCACGTGCCGCGCGGCGGCGGGGTCACCACCGTCAACACCTCGGGCCGGATACCCGCTATCGCCTCCTACGCGCAGGTGCGGCCGGTCAAGGGCCAGGCGGCGGCGGACGGAGTGGTCCTCTTCGGCGAGATCGATGTGACGACGCTCAACTCCACCCTCGCCAGGCCCAACCTGGGCACCGTCTGGGTGACAGACGCCGACTGCAAGGTGCTGGCGGCGAGCGAGGGCTACCGCGCCTTCCAGGACCTGCCCGAGGCCGGCCTGACCCGCCTCGCCCGCGCCGCCCAGAGTGCCCCCGGCACCGTGGGCACCGCCACCTCGAAGGTGCTCTCCACGTCCACCGGCCCCTCGGTCGACGCCGCCGCGCCGCTGGCGCAGAACGGCCCGACGGCCCACCTCGGCTGGCGCGTGGTGACCGCGGAGCCCGCGGCGGCGCTCCGGCTCCCGGCGACACAGGCCCAGCAGCGCACGATGCTCGTCGGAATCCTGGCTCTCGCGTTCGGTGCGGCCTGCCTGGGCTGGCTGCACGTCGTGGTGATCCGGCCGCTGCGAGCGGTCGCCGCGCTCATCGAGAAGCTCGCGGGCGGTGACCGCCGTACCGTGCTGCACCCGGTGAACCACGACGAGATCGGCTCGGTCACCCGCAGCCTGGAGCTGATACGCCAGGCCCTCGCGGACCGCAGTCGGGCAGCCAGAGCCGAACAGGTCGACGCCCCCTTCGGGTTGTGGCGCGAGAACACACTGCAGTGGTAGGAGTAAGGATTCAGCGTGCTTTTCCTCTATGTCATCGTCCTGCTGTGCTGCGCCGCGCTGTGGATCGCCGGAATCGTGGAGCAGCGGCGGCACTTCGACTCGCTGAACCAGATACCGACGCGGGTCCTGGTCAACGGGATCCGCGGCAAGAGTTCGATCACCCGGCTGTGCGCGGGCGCGCTGCGCGGCGGCGGCCTGATCACGGTGGCCAAGACCACCGGTACGGCGGCCCGGTTCATCCACCCGGATGCCACCGAGGAGCCGATCTACCGCAAGTTCGGGCTGTCCAACATCGTCGAGCAGATCGGCATCGTACGGCGGGCGGCGACCTACCGGCCGCACGCGCTGGTAATCGAGTGCATGGCGGTGATGCCCGCGCTGCAGGAGATCAACCAGGAGAAGCTGATCCGCTCCACCATCGGCGTCCTGTGCAACGTCCGTGAGGACCATCTGGAGGAGATGGGGCCGACGTTGGACGACGTGGCCCGCTCGCTCTCCCGCTCGATGCCGGTCGGCGGAGTGTGCGTGACGGCGGAGAAGGACCGTCTGCACATTCTCCAGGAGGAGGCCGACAAGCGGAACTGCCGTCTGGTCTCGGTCGATCCGGAGTCGGTGAGCGACGCCGAACTGCGCGGCTTCAGCTGGTTCACCTTCAAGGAGAACGTGGCGATCGCGCTCGCAGTCGCCGAACTGCTCGGTGTGGAGCGGCAGACGGCGTTGCAGGGCATGTGGGACGCACCCCCCGACCCGGGTGTGCTGTCCGTGGAGCGCTACATCACGCCCGAGGGCAAGCGGCTCCGCTTCGCCAACATCTTCGCCGCCAACGACCCCGAGTCGACGCTGATGAACGTCAAGCAGCTGCAGGACCTGGGCGCGATCCGGCAGCCGCTCAACGTCATCATCAACTGCCGCCCGGACCGGGTGGAGCGCAATGGCCAGATGGGCACGATCATCCCCGACCTCGCCCCGGAGACCGTCTTCCTGATCGGCCACCCGACCAAGAGCGCCCGCGACGCCATTCCGGCCGGCTTCACCGGACGGGTGGTGGATCTCGGCGGGGACCGCCGCGACCCCGAGGAGCTGACCGCGGCGATCCTTGCGGAACTCGGCCCCGCCTCCTCACTGGTCGCGATCGGCAACATCCACGGTCAGGGCGAGCTGTTCCTGGAATGCCTCGCCGAACTGCCGCTGGACGAGTCCGAGGACGAGCTCGCCTCCGTGCCCGCGGGCGACGGCCTGGACCAGGAGACCATGCAGATCGCCATTCCCCGCCAGCAGATGGCACTGTCCCGGCCTCCCACCCCCGAGCCGTACAGCTGGGTGGCACCGCTGGAGACACCGACATACACACTCCACATCCCTGGGCAGCGCGAACTCGCCCGCCGGTTCGCCGCCCGCAACGACCGGCCCGACGCCGAGCGAACAGAAGACGACCAGCACCACTCCTACGATCCGCACCAGTCCCCGAGGAACCGTTAGTGATCCCCGCCAATCTCACCGCACAGACCGCCGCGCTCGGGATCGCCCTCGGGCTGGTCTTCTCGCTCATCTGTTACCTGACCACCAACCTCTCGCCCGGGGGAATGATCACCCCGGGCTGGATCGCCCTCACGCTCATCACCGACGTCAAGCTGGCGGCGCTCATGGTCGGAGTCTCGGCGCTGACCTACTTCATGACCAGGCTGCTCCAGCGCACAGTGATCCTCTACGGCAAGCGGCTGTTCGCCGCCGTGGTCCTGTGCGCGGTGCTCATGCAGACCACGGTGATGCTCGCCCTCAGCCACGAGTACCCGCTGCTCTACACGTCCCAGACGCTCGGCTTCATTGTCCCGGGACTTGTCTCCTACCAGATGGTCCGCCAGCCGCTGGGGGCCACGCTCATCTCGACCACGGCGGTGACGCTGGCCACCTACGTGGTCCTGGTCGTCGGACTGCTGCTCGGCGCCCTGCCCACCATCTGACCTGACCACCCCCGCACCCCACACCCTCAAGGAGTACCGGCCATGCACTCTGAACCCGTCGGCAGGCGCAACCGCCCGACCCGCCGTGCCGTGCTCGGGACGGTCGCGGGTGTGGCGACCGCAGGGGTGGCGGGCGGTTACGTCTGGAACCGCCACCGCAAGGACAGTGACGACGCAGGCGGCGACAGCGGCGCGAGCAGCCGGCCCGGGAGCCGCAGCTACGAGCGGCTGTCCGACCCCGGCCGCACCGTCGTCCGCGGCGCCGACGGCGACACGCTCGCCACCTTCACCGACGGTGCCCGCACCGCCGTACTTGCCGGGCCCAGCCGCACCTTTGGCGAGCCGCGGACCACCGACGCCACCGTGACCACCAACGCCTGGGTGCGGGTCCTGCCGCACGCCTGGCAGGAGGGCATGGAGAAGTCCGCCTGGTTCAAGGCATGGTTCACCAAGACGCTCACCGATAAAGGACCGGACGTCTTCGCGGCCGCGTTCCAGTACAGCAGCGCCGGCGCCCCCGACAAGCACAACAGTGCCGGCGTGCGCTACGCGGGCACCGCCCACTTCGGCCCGCGCAACCAGGCGGTCGACAGCCCCCTGGACTTCGCCTACCACGACGAGCAGTCCGACTTCTACGACTACCTGGGCATCCCCTGGACCTTCTCGGACGGCACGCGCGCGCAGCCCGAGCAAGCCCGCTACGGCGACGTCGACTGCTCCGGCTTTCAGCGCCTGGTGTGGGGCTACCGCATGGGCCTGCCCCTGCACAACACCAACACCAAGGGCGCCGGCCTGCCGCGCAGGGCCTTCGCCATCGCTGCCTACGGACCCGGCCGCATGGTGATCCCGCACACCAACACCCAGCCCACCGAACTCGACGTTCTGCAGCCCGGGGACCTGGTCTTCTTCGCCATCATCAAGAACCGGCCGAACTTCATCGACCACTGCGGCATGTACATGGGCCTTGACGACCAGGGCCGGCACCGCTTCTACTCCAGTCGCTCCGCCGCCAACGGCCCGACCCTGGGCGACCTGTCCGGCCACTCGCTGCTGGACGGCACCGACTTCTACGCCCGCGGGTTCAGGGCGGCCCGCCGCCTGTGAACACACCGCCCCACCAGCCCGCTGATCCAAGGACCACTGCCATGGCCACCATCCCCGCCGCCCCGCCCACCAGCGCGCGCCGAAGCCGACGGGCGAAGCCCTCTCGCGTCGGCCGACCGGAAGCCCTCCAGAGCTGGGAGCGCGGCGCGCTCGCCGCTGTGCTGGTCACAGCCGTGGGGCTGTACTCCTGGGGCATCGGGCACGCCGCCCTCCACCCCTTCTACGGCGCGGCGATACGCTCGATGGCCGGTAGCTGGCGCGCCTTCTTCTACGGCGGGCTCGACACCAGCGGTTCGATCACCATCGACAAGCTCCCCGGCGCGTTCTGGCCCGAGGCCGTCTTTGTCTGGCTCTTCGGCCCGCACACCTGGGCGGCCGCGCTGCCCCAGGTCGTCGAGGGTGTGCTCACGGTGTGGCTGCTGCACCGGATCGTACGGGCCTGGGCCGGGCCGCTCGCGGCACTGA
The DNA here is from genome assembly GCF_042751995.1 of Streptomyces sp. NPDC059371. NCBI lineage: Bacteria > Bacillati > Actinomycetota > Actinomycetes > Kitasatosporales > Streptomycetaceae > Streptomyces > Streptomyces sp. NPDC059371. Next base: position 34,379 of record NZ_JBHYXD010000030.1, read on the forward strand.
CCGCCGCTCTGGTCCTCACGCTCACCCCGGTCACCGTGGTCCTCACCCGGGCCACCATCCCGGACACCGCGCTCACTCTGCTGCTGGTGACGGCCGCCGGAGCGCTGCAGAAAGCCGTGCGCACCGAGCGGCTGCTGCCGCTGATCACCTGCGGGGTCTGGGTCGGGCTCGCCTTCCAGGCCAAGATGCTGCAGGCGTGGCTGGTGCTTCCGGTCTTCGCCCTGGTCTATCAACTGGTGTCGCCCGGAACGCCGTTGAACCGGGCCCTGCGGTCGCTGGCGGCCGGCGCGGTCGCCCTGGCGGTCTCCTGCTCCTGGGTGCTGCTCGCCTGGGCCACACCGGCCGCCGACCGCCCCTACCTCGACGGAACGTCCAACAACAGCGCGTTCGCCATGGTCTTCGGCTACAACGGCCTGAGCCGCTTCAGCAGTGATCCCACGGCATTCGGTGCCGTCGCGGGAACCGCCGCCAGCCGCACGCACGGCAACACCGGCCTGACCATGCTGATCAACCACAATGTCGGTCCCCAGGTCGCCTGGTTCCTGCCGCTCGCCATCGCCGCCGCCGTCCTGGGCATTCTCTGGCGCTCCGGTCAGCCGCGGACCGATCCGCTGCGCGCCGGATTCGTGCTCTGGGGCGGCTGGTTGGCCGTGCACGCGCTGGTGTTCAGCGTGTCCAACGGCAACCACGCCTACTACACCGCCGTCATCGCCCCGGCACTCGCCGCGCTGGCCGGCGGCGGCCTCAAGCTCTTCCGTTCGGAGTACGAGGCGGGTGGTCAGCGGCGTGTGGCGCTGCCGGCCGCCATCGCGCTGACGACGCTGTGGGCTCTGGTGCTCGACTGGCCCACCCGCTTCTTGCCATGGCTGCTGCCGATCGCCGCGATGCTCGCGCTTTGCGGCGCGGCCGGCCTGTGGATCCGCGGGCCCCGCACCTCCCCACGAATGGTCCACAGCGCCCTCGCCGCCGGAATCGCGGCCATGCTGGTCGTCCCGGCCGGCTGGTCCTTCGCCTGCCTCGACCCGATGTACGCGGGCGCCTCCACCTCACCCACGGCCGGCCCGGTCGGCCTCGGGTACGAAGCCGCCCTCCGCAATCACCGCCCCGTGCCCAGGGTGGGGCTCAACAAGCCGGGCGCCCGTGACACCGCCATCCTCCGGTACGTCACCGCACACCGACACGGCGAGAAGTACCTGCTCGCCACCCAGGCCGCCTACGCCGCCGAGCCTCTGCTCCGCGCGAAGTCCGAGCCCACGCTCATCATGGGCGGCTTCACCGGCCTCACCCCCTACCCGAGCACCCGGCAACTCGGCACGCTCGTCACCACCCACCAACTGCGCTATGCACTGCTCACCACAAAGCGCCCCACCACTGTGGCCACCACCTGGGTGAAGTCCCACTGCACCCAGGTCCGGCCCACCGCGTACGGTCGTCCTACCGGCGGAACCCTCTCCCTCTACGACTGCAACCCGAAGCGGTGAAGGGATGGGTCTTTAAGGTCCTGGTCAGTGGCTGTGCCTGGCGGGCGCCCTGCCGCCCTGCTTCGGCATATCGAAGTCAACCGCCCATCGCCGCTTCCTGATCTGGTCGAGAGCCGGCGTCTGGGGCCGCCTGCATGAGGCCGTGCTGCACCTGCCGGCCCACCCGCTCCACCAGCCGCGTATCGACCAGAGCCGCCCCCACGGCCACGACCTCCGCGATCACCACCGCGTCCCGCAGCAGCAGCCGCCACTGCGCCTGCCCCCAGCCCGGCACACCCCCGCACCGCCGCCGCGTCGCCGCGGCCACACCCTCCAGCCGCGGCCCCCACACGGTCTCCCGCTCCCAGAGCTCCTCTCGCTCCCACCCCCCGCACACCACCGCCCGCGCCAGTGCGAACACCTCACCGGGCGCCGTTGCTCATGCCAGCTCTCCAGGACGGGGCAGCGGTCGGCGACCGCGGGCGGGCATGACGCGCGCATCGGGCAGCAGGCCGTGAGCGAGGCAGGCCGACGAGAAGCGGGTGCGGCCCGGCCCTGCCAGAGCGCGGACTGGGGCCGGGCCACGGCTGAGAACCCTAGAGAGGGCAGCGGCATCCAGAGTCCTCAGTGTTCGCGCATCAGGTCCACTCCCATATACGCGACCTCTGGGCCAACGACTTCCCGCCCGCCCGGACACGGCGCTTCACGCGGTGAAGACCGCCCCGGGAGCGGCTGCTGGACGAAGGCGGCGGTGCAGCCCGTCTCTCAGCGTCGCGTACCGGTTCAACGTTTCTGGCATACCAGCACAGGCTTAAACCACACCTCACGTGCAGGTCACGTGCATCCCGCCCTCGGTCAGGACTTCGAGTACCAGGGCGACCAGCTCGTACTGCTTGCCCTCCGGTGCCAGGAGGCGGGACAGGTGCTCGCGCGCGGTCGCGGCGTTGCGCCAGAGCAGGGTCGCGGGGGCGGTGTAGCCGAAGTTGCCGCGCAGACAGTCCACAAGGGCGTCCAGGCAGCCGCCGAAGTAGCCGCCCGGTCCGTTGACGGCTTCGCCGAGTGCCAGGTAGAGGCTTGGTTCGTCGGTGATGTGGCGGCCGTCCAGCTCGTACGCGTGTCCGGCGGGCCGGTCCTGGTGCCTGATCCGGCAGCCCCGCTCCAGGACGAGGTCGAGCCATGCCCCGCGCTGTCGGGTCTCGAGTTCGACCCAGGCGCCAGGGGTGTCCGGCGGCCCGGCAAACCAGCTTTCCCAGACGGGCCGGGCATGTCCCGGTACGGGTGCGAGGTCTGTGTCGAGTTCCAGATCAATGAGGTCCGTCCCTCGGGAGGACGGGCGCCACGTGCGGACTTTGGGCCGCAGCAACCGGTCGGTGAGCGGCTCGCCCCTGTCGTCCCGTATCTCCAGTTGGGCCTCCTCCAGATCCAGCGCGCGACGGGTGCCCGTCGTCAGCGCCTGCCGTAGCTGATCCCCCGGGGCGAGTCCGAGCAGGACGAGCGGGGGCGGTGTGTCCTCGGGCGGCAGGACGCGGGCGAACTCCCGGCAGGAGCCCAGCCACCGGTACCCGTCGTGCAGCCGCACCGGAGCCCTGTGCCCCTCGGGCGGCCCCTCGTAGTCGTCCATACCCGTGAGCACGAGGCCGTCCGTCCCCGGGTACTGTCCAAGGCTCTCCGCGTCCTCCAGCAGCCAGGCATCGAGTGTCCTGTCCTCCGGCACCAGCCACACCCGGCTGCCGACCCAGCCGCGCACCTCGGCTCCGTCAGGAACCCAGCCGAACAGTTCGTACGTCCCACGCCGGGGTTCCCTGAACAGTCCCTCCACGGCGGCGCAGACGCCCCAGACATGGCCGCTTTCCGTGTCCGCCAGCGTGTACCGTCCCTGCCCGCGATGTCCCCTGTCCACATGCACGGTGGGAATCATGCCCAGACCAGATGCAGCCCGGGAAGCCCTTTCCTGACCGGTCAGGGTGACTCGGGGCTCAGCACTCCGTCTGGCGAACGACGCCGACCAGGGACTGCCTCTTGGATTTGTCCGTGAGATCGTCGTGCCTGTGACCGAGTTCTGGGTGATCGATGACGACAGCCCTGTCCCTGTGTCGTCCGAGGTGGTGCTGGAGGTCCTTCGGTCGAGGATCGACAGCGGGCAGTTCGAGACGTGGCTGACCAGTTCGTCCGGACGATCGCTGGCCTTCGTGACGAACAAAGAGCGCGCCATGGTGATGCTTCTCGAAGAAGAGGGTGATCCCGGCGAGCATGCCGTGGACCCCGGCGCCGAGGGGTCGAGCGGCGGGTTCGTCCTCTCGAACGGGCAGGGCGACGAGTACCTGGATGGGGACACCGTCCCCATGGGTGAGGCGTTCAGGCTCGTGGAGCACATCGTTGAGACGAACTCTTGGCCTGCGGAGGCGCGTTGGGTGGGCGATCGCTGACCGCTGCATTCACCGTCGTCGGTGACTGACGTCTGGACAGGCGACAAACCGCTGGCGCCGATCCGTCACTCGCCGAAGTCGAAGGAAGCGATGACACGGGCCGGAGCGCGGAGGGTGGTTCCGGCGGGGGTGCGTTCGATCAGGATGTTGGCATCTGTGTCGGGATTCTTGCCGTGATAGCTCCAGACGGGTCCCTTGAGAGCTGGCCCGCACAGTCCATCGAGCATCTCGTGACCGCCCTCACTCCACGCATATGCGCTGCCATAGTTTTCGTCGAACAGGGGCTTGCCCTCTGGGACGAGTCCTGCGCGGTGCAGATAGTCCGGCATCTGGTTGCTCAGGAAGGAGACCTCGGCGGAGCCATCCTGCGTGATGTAGTGGACATCGACGGCGTCGGCGGGGATCGGCACGCCTCCGAGCGAGATCTTCTCCGCCAGCATCGAGTCGCTGCCCTCACAGGCCCGAGTGTCCCCGAATGGGTGGAACAACTCGTCCTGAAACGACCAGAGCAGTCCTCCTGCCACCACGCCGAGGAAGGCGAGGCCGACAAGTACGACCGCCGTGCTCGACAGTCTCCGTCGTCCTATGGAGTGCTCCCGATCCGCGTCACCCATGCCCTCCGGATCTGAGGTTTCGTTCATCTCGCCCGAAACGACGCTCTCGCCGCCCGTTTCTGCATTACCCATGAAAGCCTACTCAGACGTACCGGCACGTGATCATCGGCAGCATAAGGGGCTCCAACAGCGCGAATTCCTGGCACTCCCAGGTAACTTCAGCAGTGACCCGGGGGTTCTTTGTTGTCCAGACCAGTGGGCGGGGCGCGCACCACATCGGCACCATAAGGACCGGCTAGCTGCCGGTGGGCCACCTCGGCCGCCTCCACACCGGGCGTGCTCGCGAAGACGTGCCGGGCGTACTCCGCGCTCTGAAGCATGGCCGGCAGGACAACGCACTGGAACGACCGAACGAACCGGGCCTCGCACACCGCCAGGTCGACGACGACACCGCGGAAGCACTCAAACCCGCGAGGGTCTGGTCTGCGCCCACGGACGGAGCCGACTCGACTTCAGCGAGAGCCACCCGCAACTCCGCGACAACAGCGGCATCCAGGCCGAGAGCTCCGGACAGGCGGTCGAGGACGTCACGGCTGGGAACCATCCGCCCGTTCTCCACCTTGGACACCGTCGGCTGACCCCCCAGCTCAGAAAGCACGCTGACCTACGCGAGCACAAACCCCAAGCATGGGGGCGCCATCCGATTCATTCGGATCAACCGAGCCCCTACCAGCCCATGTTCTTGGCGACCTCCGCTTGCGCAGCAGAGACCTCCTGAGCCGTGCACGCCGTGACATCGACGTCAGCCGCCCACTCAAAACGGCTCAGAAGATCCGCCAACGCCTGCTTCTGCGCAGGGTGCGTGATCGGCACCGTGTCCAGATCGGTGCTCATCAACCAGTCGAACAGCACGACGGCATCCGCGTGCCACAGACGGACATTCACCGTAGGCACAGATTCCCATGAGTCATTGGCTTCCACAGAGATCATCGTGCCAGGTCAGCGCTCTACCCTGGCCGGCCAACCTGCGGTAGCACCCGATCCCGGAGAGGCTCCACTGGCACGACGTGATTCAAATTTTCTCTACTGGTTCAAGTGCCCGCGCGAGCGCGGGCTGGCCCCTGGGGCCCGACCCCTCTGCGCCTTCGGCGCCGGGGCCGGGCCCTGGGGCCGCAGCAAGCTACGGCCCATGAGTAGAGACCCGGACACGGAATCCGCCGGTCAGAACGTGCCTCCGGCGGGGGCGCTCAGGCTCCGAGATGGCGGGGGCGCCGTTCTCGTGTGCCGGCCGAGTGTGGCGTGTGCGGGGTGCTCCCATCCCGCCTGCCATCGACCCAGGCAGAGCCGAGCAGACGCGGCCCCTGGCGTCCAGGTCGTTCGTACAGTGGCGCGCTCCACCTGGACGCCAGGAACCACGCCCGCTCCACGGAGTGTGGGTCGACGGCAGACGGGATGGGAGCTGGGGCGAGTGGTGGGTCAAGGAGGTATGTACCGTCTCCCCAGACGATCACAGGGGAGGGATCAAGTGTCGACTGATCTCCAGTTCAGTTGGAGTCTGACCGGATCTGGTTGGGCAACGTACCGAATCGCCGATGGCGAGTCGGAGCAGAAGTGCAGTCCGAGCTACTGCACGAATGCTCTTGCTGATCTACTTGTTGGCGTTGCAGGGCTGTACGGACCTGGTGCTACTCGGCGGTTCTCGTTCGACATGGAGCCCTCAGAAGTGAGGTGGGTCCTCAACAGTCACGGGACAGCCGTCGAGATGGGTATCTACCTCTTCCCGGACATGTTCAAGAGCTTCAACCTGCCGGACGATGACGGTGAGTTCTTGTGGCGCTCAGTCCAGTCGCGCAGCACTATCGGTCACGTGGTCATGGAAGCCGCGCAAGGCGTCCTTGAGCTGCACGGCGAGGACGGGTACCTGAAGAAGTGGGTGCAGCATCCCTTTCCCGTCGCCGAGCTACGAGAGCTCCGTCGCCTGCACCTGGAGCGGGACGCTTGCGATCTCCCGCACGAGTTGTCGCCCCCGGAGTAAGAGGTCGTCTCAACTGGCTTGAAAACTAGGCTGACCGTCATGATGGCCATGGTGGAGCGGCTGGTGCCGGACGCGTTGTGGGAGTTGTTCCAGCGGGTAGTTCCGGCGGCACCGGTGCGACCGCAAGGGGGAGGGCGGCCTCGTTACGGAGACCGGCAGGTGTTGGCTGCCATCGTGTTCGTGGCCAAGACCGGTTGCACGTGGCGGCAGCTGCCGCCGGGTTTTGGGCCGTCCGGATCGACCGCGCACCGCCGTTTCACCGAGTGGAGCAGAGCTCGCGTCTGGGGCAAGCTGCACCGCCTGGTCCTGGACGAGCTCGGCGCACGTGGCGGACTGGACTGGTCGCGGTGCGCGATCGACTCGGTGAACATGCGTGCCCTCAAAGGGGGGACCTGACAGGTCCGAATCCCGTAGATCGCGGTAAGAAGGGATCAAAGATCCACTTGATCACCGAGCGGACCGGTCTGCCCCGCTCTATCGGTATCTCGGCTGCGAACACTCATGACAGCCAAGGGCTGGAGTCCTTGGTGCAGGGCATCCCGCCCATCCGGTCCCGCCGCGGGCCACGCCGCCGTCGACCGGCCAAGCTGCACGGCGACAAGGGCTACGACTTCGACCGAGTACGCGCATGGCTCCGTTCCCGCAACATCACACCGCGCATCGCGCGCCGGGGCGTCGAGTCCTCCCAGCGCCTTGGTCGGCACCGCTGGACCGTGGAGCGCACCGTGGCATGGCTGTCCGGTTGCCGCCGCCTGCACCGTCGCTACGAGCGCAAGGCCGACCATTTCCTGGCATTCGCCGGTATCGCCGCGGCCCTGATCTGCTTTCGCAGGCTGACAGCCTGATCGGTGAGGCCTTCGAGCTGCGATGATCCTGCTGCGAGCACGACACATAAGCGAGGAGCGCCATGACCGACTACCTGCCCGCAGTCATGGCAATGCTCGGCCCGGCCCAGAACCAATACGCGGACCCCGCCGCCTGGGACCGCCTCCACGCAGAACTCGGCATCCGGCTACCGACCGACTACCAGGCCCTCGTAAACGCATACGCCCCCATCCAGCTCAACAGCCACCTGTACCTGCGCCACCCCGCGACCGAACGCTGGAATCTGGGCCAGGACATACGGGACACGGCCCGTGCTTGGTCCGCGATCTCCTGGGACGACCTTGACCCGGACGAGGACCCTCGCCTGCTGTTCGGACTCACGGAGTTGAGCTTCGGTACGCGCAACGGACTGTGGCCGATCGCCAGCACCGATCGAGGTGAAACGCTATTCCTTGTGGCTGCGGACGACACAGCCCCTTGGATCCTGGTCGAAGACGGTGAAGGTGGCTGGGCACGGTACGACATGAGCTTCGCCGAATGGCTCTACCGCTACCTCGTCGGCGAAGACATGGCCGGCCCGAACACTTCAGCCTTCTATCCCGGCCCGGTGAAACTGTGTCGCCTTCCGATGACCGCCGACGAACGGCCAGAGCCCTGGAGCGGGCCTGAGCGCGGCATGTAACCCCGCCTGCCACGACAGTCACAGACACTCATCACGTCACCTTGAAAGCCAAACGGGACGACCACTTACGAGCTGGTGCGTGATAGCGGGTGAGGTGTCGTGCCAGGCAGGTGGCATGATCCCGCTGTGGCGATCACGGTCAATCGGTCGGTGCTGGCGCATCGACTGTTCACGGGGATCTCTCGGCGTCATCTTGCTTGCCTGGTCGAGGAGTTGGCCGTGCCGTGGCAGGCCGGGGTCGAGGGTCGTCGCCATGCCGCGCGAGGTGGGGCCCGGAAGCGGGCTGAAGGGGCCGGCGCCCGCCACCAACTGGTGTTCGTCGACCGGCTGATGGCCACGCTTATCCATTTGCGGCACGACCTGCCGCACTCGGTGCTGGGACTGCTGTTCGGCGTCGACCGTTCCACCGTCACCCACGCGATCGGAGAGGTGCGCACGCTCCTGGCCGAACGGGGGTGCGCGGTCCCGGACAGCCCCGGCCTGCGTCTTCGGACACTGCCGGATGTCTTCGCTTATGCCCAGGCCGAGGGCATCGAGCTGCGGCTGGACGCCACCGAGATCCAGGTCCCTCGGCCGCCTGCCAGCCGCGGCGGGCGGCGAGCGTTCGTCTCCGGCAAGAAGAAGCAGAACACGATGAAGGCCACCGTCATCGCCGACCACCTGGGCCGCACTTTATGGGTCGATGCCCTGCGACCTGGGCGGATGCATGACGCGACCGCCGCACGCAACGAAGGTATCGGGATCTGCTTCCAGCACTTTCCCGATGTCGAGATCCTTCTGGACGACGGCTACCTCGGGCTCCGTCGTGATCACCCAGGACAGGCGGTGACACCGCCCCGGAAAGGCAACAAGATCAGCCCGCCCGAGGTCCTCGAAGCCCGTCGGCGAGCCCGCCACCGACACTCCTCGAAACGCATCACCGTCGAACACGCCCTCGCCGACCACAAACGCTGGAAACAACTGACGCGCTGGACCCACCGACGCGAGACCCTGCCCGCCACCTACCGAGCCATCGCCAGCCTCGTCTCCGACCGCACCACCGGCTGACAACAGCCACGACCGGGAGAAACACACCTCGCCCGCTATCACGCACCAGCTCGTAACTGATGGTTTCAGAATGAGGTTCGGAGTCGTCTCAAGCAGATGATTCTGCAGGCGAGTTGGAGCAGTGCGAGGTGGAGGTCGGCTCGTATCTCGTAGCGGATCCGGAGTCGTTTGAGCCGGTGGAGCCAGGCGAAGGTCCGCTCGACGACCCAACGCGTCTTGCCGAGTCCGGATCCGTGCGCGGTGCCTTGCGGGCGATCTTCGATGTGATGTGGTGGAAGGCGCCCGACGCAGCCGGGAGACTACTTGCCGCCCCCAGGAGGCGCGGCGCTCTCCATGGCCGACTTCGTCACCCACTCCGGTGCGCGGGTGCTGATCCCTCATCTTCCGCCGCCACGGCCGCCCGCACCCGCTGCTCCTCGCGAGCAGAGCCGACGTCCCGTTCCAGGGGTGTGCGACTTACGGCCGTCGCGAGGTCTTCCAAGGCCCGCTTTTGCAGTTCCGCCTCGCGCCGCACGACCGGGCTCCGGTTGCCGGCGGCAGCGTCCTCCCAGGCGTGGAGCGCCTCCTCCACACGCCCCCAGTCCGGATTCCTGTGCTCGCGCACATCGACTGCTGCCTTCGCGGTGTCCGTCTCCAGGGCCTCGGCGAACTGCTCCGCCTCGGGGACGAGACGGCTGTCGGCCCGCGGGACGTGGCTCTCCATGAGCATCGTCGCCCGGCCGAACCCCTTGAGCGCCTCCTGAGCCTCCTGTGCCTCGCGCGACGTCAGACCCCTGGGGCGGACCGGTTCCTGCCTTGCCCGGTCGTACGCCTCCTGCCAGGCGGCATACGCTTCCCTGCTCGCCAGTAGTGCCCTGCGCATGTCGGCGTGATGTTCCCGGGTCGGTTCGGCGTAGTTGCGGAGTACCGAGGCCGCGTAGCGGCCGTTGGCGGCGAGCCAGTCCGCGAGCCGGCCCGGCAGCCGGGGCGTCTCCCACGCGGGGAACACCACGTAGGCCAGCATTGCCAGGGCCCCGCCGAGCAGGGTGAGCACCACCCGCTCCGGGACCGTCTGCTCCCATGCCTGGCCGCCCATGCCGAGCAGGAAGACGACGTATGCGGCAGTGAAGCACTGGGAGTAGGCGTAGCTGGTACGGATCAGCGTGTACGACAGGCCCGCTGAGACCACCGCCAGCGCGCCGAACACATGGGCGTCCGGGCCCAGGGCCCGCACCATCCCGGTGGCGAGCGCGACCCCCGCCAGGGTGCCTGCGAGACGGGCCACCGCACGCGCGTACGTCCGGTGGAAGTCCGGCCGCATCACCATCACCGAGGCGATGGGCGCCCAGTAGCTGTGGCCCAGGGGCAGCCGGGCGGCGATCAGATAGCCGAGCGTGGCCACCGCCGCCAGGCGGACGGCGTGTCGGAACACGGGCGAGTCCCGGCGGAGCTCACGGTGGATCGCCCGGACGACGACCGGGACCAGCCGGAGCATTGTCGGGCGCACCAGGAACTGGGCGCCGGCAGGGCCGGGCGGCGTGGGTGTCCTCCCGCGCGCGCTGCCGCTCCCGGCGATCTCCAACGCCTCGCCGAGCAGTTCCACGAGCCGCTCGGCGGCCTGCCGCGCGGGGCCCTCCAGCACCTCGTGCTCCTCGTCGACACGCAGGACGTCCGTGCTCCCGGGCGGCACCTCGGCGGGAGTGCCGCGGCGGATCGAACGGGCGGCGGCATCCAGGACGTCGGCGGCCGCGTCGAGCAACTCCCGCGCGCGGTCCCTCCCGGGTCCCTCCGCCGGGGCGCCGACGTCCGGGTCGGCGAGCGCGGCGACGACCGGCCGAATGCGCTCGGCGAGTCCCCGGGGGCCGTGCAGGGCGGGGGGACGGGTGCGGGCCTGTGATGGCGTCACGGCGGCCGCGTCCCTGGCCGTCATCAACGGCTCCGGGTCGAACGGGGCCGTCGGGTCGTGCCGCAGTCGGCGGGCGTAGTCCGCCACTGCGGCCAGGGCGTCGGCGAGCGCGTCACGATGCGCCCCCCAACGGCGGATCGGGAACAGTAAGATCAGCACGGCTTGCACCACGCCCCCGAGCGCGATGACCCCGGCGTGCTCCAGGGCTCGCCCGACGCTCGTGGGCAGGGTGATGGTCACCAGCATGCTGCCGACCGTCGTCGCTGCGACGATCCCAGTGGTCGATCCGACGGCCCACGCCATCCCCGCGGCGAAGGCCCATACGGCCAGCAGCGGGAGGAACGTCACGAGTCGCCCCGCCGCCAGGTAGCCCACGAAGGTGCTGAGCGCCAGACCCGCGCCCGCGCCGAGCGCGATCACCTTGCGTGGACGCCAGGTGCGCTGGAAGGTGGCCCCACCCGCGGAGTAGGCACCGAGGGCGGCGGACGCGGCATACGCAGGGGAGACGAGCCACAGCGCCGGCCCGATGATGATCGCCATCCCCGCGGCCGTGCGCAGCGCGAGCAGGGGCTCCAGCCGCGTCTCCTCGATCGTGAGCCCGGATCGCACGACCTCTCCGAAGGCCCGCAGCCACGTCACGGGTGTGAGCCTAGCCGGAACACCCTGCCGGGTCGCATCGGCCTGATTGAGGTGCGGCAACCGTCGGGCAGGGAAGCCTCCCACCCGCCCCGCGAACAGGCCGGCGGCCGCAGCCGCTGGACGGGGTGCAGCCACTGCGGACGCTGCTGAGCGTCCGCCGTCCGTCCTACCGGGCCGGAGCGCGGGCAATCGCCGTTGGTTCAGGTCCGACCGGAGCGCGGGCGATTGTCCCCAGCCCCGGCCGGAGGGCGGGACGGCGGCCCCGGGTCGCCTACCGCTTGTGGCCGTTCCCGTGTCCGTTCGGGTGCAGGACCACCTTGGTCCAGCCCTCGTCACGGGCGTCGAAGTGCTCGTAGGCGGTGGGGGCCTCGTCCAGACTGAGTTCGTGGGAGACGACGAAGCTCGGCTTTGCCTTCCCGCCGGCGATCAGATCCCGCAGTGCCCGGTTGTACTTCTTCACCGGCGCCTGCCCGGTGCCCATGCGCTGGCCCTTGAACCACATCATGCCGAAGTCGATCGGGATCTTGCCCTGGGCCTCCAGCTCCCCCTGGGCCTCGACGCCGCCGGGGTCCTGGGGCAGGAACACGCCCACCACGCCGATGTCGCCCGTGAACCTGACCGCGTCGATCAGTCCGTTGAGCGTGAGACTGGCGTCCTCATGTCCCTCGGGATCGTGTGCCTGGTAGCCGACGCACTCACAGCCGTTGTCGGCGCCCAGACCGAGGGTGGCCTCCTTGACGACCTCCGCCGCGTTCTGCTCGGCGGTGTTGATCGGGATGGCCCCGATCTCCTCCGCCTTGCTCAGCCGGTCGGGCTGGTGGTCGGCCACCCACACGCGGCCGGCGCCCTTGAGCAGGGCGGAGTAGGCCGCCATCAGCCCGACGGGGCCCGCCCCGAAGACGATCGTCTGGTCACCCGGTTTGACGTGGGCCATCTCGGTGGCGTGATAGCCGGTGGGGAAGATGTCGGCGAGCATCACGTAGTCGGTCTGCCGCTCGGCGGCGTCCTCACCCAGACGCAGCGCGTTGAAGTCGCCGTAGGGCACGCGCAGCAGTTCTGCCTGGCCACCCTGGTAGGGGCCCATGTCGGCGAACCCGTAGGCGGCTCCGGCGAGGGCCGGTTCCGGCTGCATGGTCAGGCAGTAGTTGGTCAGACCCCGCTCGCACTGCTTGCAGAAGCCGCAGGCGATGTTGAAGGGCAGAACCACGTACTCGCCGACCTGGACCTTGCGGACGGCCGAGCCGACCTCCACGACCTGGCCCATGTTCTCGTGTCCCAGGGTGCGGCCGGACTCGAACGAGGTGCGGCCCTCGTACATGTGCAGGTCCGAACCGCAAATGTTGGTAGTGGTGATCTTGACGATGATGTCGCAGGGGTGTTCGATCTTCGCGTCCGGTACGTCCTTCACCGTGACGGTTCGCGGGCCTTCATATACCGCTGCTTTCATGATCGCTTCCTTCGATGCCGCGGCATGACCGCAGCACGGTTGCGGTGGAGACGGGGTACCGAGCCTGACTCCCGCGAGTTGGTGCGACGAAGTCCAGCGCTCCGGCATGCCTCTGTGGGCCGTTCACCCGGTTCAGGTGAACGGTGGCGCCGCCGTGGCCTGTCCGGCGGAGCGTCGGTGCTCCGGCGGCGTGCCTTCCGAGTCCCCACAGGCTCTTGACGCGAAACAACCACGCACCGACCGATCAGCGGAATCTTCGTACAAGGACGACCGACGACCACCAGCCGCCGACGAATCTCCGACTCGGATCACCACCTAGTCGCCGTTGTCGTCCTGGAGCATGTGGCGGCGCTCCTGTTCGCGCTTGGAGTAGGCGGCTGCCCGGATTGCCTCGTCGCTCTCCAAGCCTGATCCCAGCGCCCCGCCCACCGTCGCGACCGAAGCGACGAACCAGGACAACGTCCAGTACTCCGCGGCGTCAAGCGGGGTTCGTGTCGTGGAGGCGAACACTTGGCCGTTGAGGATGAACAGGGCCCACACCAAGTTGATGACGATCAGACCCCCGTAGCAGACGAGCACCCCGATACCCACGGTCATGACCGTCGAGGCGTTGTAGAGCCGCGCCCTCTGCCTCGCCTCCCGCGAGACCTCCGCTGATCGATGCCACAGCTGCGCGTCCACGATCAGCCAGCCGATCATGATCGCGATGGACCCGACCGTGGCGATCACGAGGCGTGGCGTGCTCAGGGACGTGGCCAGGCTCCAGACGGTGGAGTTCACGATGGAGACTGCTCCTGTGGCGAGTGCGGCCGCCAGGGCTTTCGACAAGCCCGGTACCAACCGCCACGGCCGGTTGGCGCGGACCATGCCGGCGAGCACCCGCAGGTAACCGCGCGGCCCGCTGACGACGTACCGAAGATCGTCGGTCTCCTTCTCACCGGTTCGGTCCGGATGAGCAGGCGCGAGACGATCGACGAGGGGCCCCGGAAGCGGCTGACTTCGCGGAGGTCCTTCAGCCCCAGGGGTTTGCGGGCCCGCCAAGCCAAGCACAGCTTCTTCGACGGCCCGCCGGGCCCTCGTCTGCAGCCGCAGGCCCCCCAGCGAAGGAAGAGAGAGCAGTGCCAAGCCGTGTTCGTGATTCAGATCCACAGCGAGCTTGCGCCCGTGCGAGTGCAGCGGAAGGTCGGTCAGGGCCACGACGATGTCCCAGTCCTCCGCATTGCCACGGTCGATGATCCGGCGCATCAAGGTGGACAAGTCCTCGGTCCCTGAGGTGAAGGGCTCACTGACCACCTCGACGTCGAACCGTCGCCCCTGGTCTGACCTGTCGGCGAGCCGGTCGGGAAGCATCCGGGCCATGCGCTGCGCGATCTCCGTGGGCGCGTCCGGATCCGCCAGGAGAGCCACGACCGTAACGCCCTGAGACGACACCCGCATGACTCCTTCTCGTCGGCTGCCCCCGCGATCGCCCGTGCCTACAGGATGCCCCTGAGGCATCGCCGACGCCGCGTGACACGCCTGCCCCTGCCGGGTAGGGGCAGGGGGTACGGTCGGATCTCCTTGTCCACCCCGTGCAGGGCCTGCTCCACCACCGGGCCACGGTTGCGCGGGCCACCGCGAACACCCGCTCCGCTTTACCCCGGTCGGCACCGCGAAGAGATCGCTCGGCAGCAGGCCCGCCTCCTGTTCAACCTCGTCACGCCGCCCGAGGCCGTGTATCGAAAATGGATCCGGGACACTTCGGAGGCTCGTGTGAGCGGGGCCCGGTGACGGCGCCTGTCGCGCGGTTCCCGGCGCGATCAGGTAATCAGGAACGGTGGACAAGGACGCGACCGACCCCTTCGTGCATGTCCGGGGCGCCAGTGAGAACAACCTGAGGAACATCGATGTCGACGTTCCGCGGGACGCGATGGTCGCCTTCACCGGCGTCTCCGGTTCGGGCAAGTCCTCGCTCGCGTTCGGCACGCTCTACGCGGAGGCCCAGCGGCGCTACTTCGAGTCCGTGGCACCGTACGCCCGAAGGCTGTTGCAACAGGTCGGCGCACCGCACGTGCAGGAGATCACCGGACTGCCACCGGCCGTGGCCCTGCAGCAGCGACGCGGGTCGCCCAGCTCGCGCTCGACGGTCGGCACCATCACCACGTTGTCCAATCTGCTGCGCATGCTGTACTCACGCGCCGGCACCTATCCGCCCCGGGCCGCACGGCTGGAAGCCGAGTCGTTCTCACCCAACACCGCGGCCGGCGCCTGCCCGGAGTGCCACGGACTGGGCGTCGTGCACGACGTCGCCGAGGACCTGCTCGTCCCGGACCCCTCGCTGAGCATCCGCGAGGGGGCGATCGCCGCCTGGCCGGGCGCCTGGCAGGGCGCCAACCTGCGCAGTGTCGTGAGCGGCCTGGGGATCGACATCGACCGACCGTGGCGCAGGCTCAGGAAGAAGGACCGGGACTGGCTGCTGTACACGGACGAGCAGCCCTCCGTGTACATCGAGCCGGAGGAGGACCGCGTCGACTACGGCTACCAGGGCAAGTTCTGGAGCGCCCGCAAGCACGTCATGCACGTCCTCGCCGACTCCAAGAGCGAGAAGATGCGCGAACGGGCGCTCCGGTTCGTCAGAAGTGTGCCCTGCCCCGAGTGTCACGGCAGCGGACTGCGGCCCGAGGCGCTCGCCGTGACCTTCGCCGGACGGTCCATCGCCGAGATCAACGCGATGCCGCTCACCGAGGTCGTGGCGCTGCTGCGGCCCGTCGCGGCGCGGTCCGAGGCCGGCGCCACCACGTCGACCGCCCGATCCGGGGAGACGACCGAGGTCGCGGTCCGGATCTGCGGCGATCTGGTCGCGCGGGTCGACGTACTGCTCGACCTGGGCCTCGGATATCTCAGCCTCGGGCGCCGCTCGACGACCCTGTCGCCCGGCGAGGCGCAGCGCCTGCGGATCGCCACCCAGCTGCGCTCGGGGCTGTTCGGCGTCGTCTACGTCCTCGACGAACCCTCCGCGGGCCTGCACCCGGCTGACGCGGAACCGCTGCTGGACGTGCTGGACCGCCTCAAGGCGGCGGGCAACTCGCTGTTCGTCGTGGAGCACGACATGGACGTCGTACGGCGGGCGGACTGGGTGGTCGACATCGGCCCCGGCGCGGGCGAGGGCGGCGGACGCGTGCTGTACAGCGGCCCGGTCGCCGGTCTTGAGCGGGTCGGGGAGTCGGCCACGAGCCAGTACCTGTTCGGGCGCGCCCAGCCGCTCGATCACCGCCCGCGCACACCGCACGGCTGGCTGCACCTGAGCGGCGTCTCCCGCCACAATCTGCACGACGTGTCCGTCGACGTACCGCTCTGCGTACTGACGGCGGTGACGGGCGTGTCCGGTTCCGGGAAGTCGACGCTGGTGACGCAGGTGCTCGCCGAAGTCGTCCGCGGCCACCTCGGACTCGCACCCGAGGAGCCCGACGAGGCGCAGCTGGAGGTCGACGTCCAGGACGCGTCGGGGGTCGAGTCGTTCGACCGGCTGGTCCGGGTCGACCAACGGCCCATCGGCCGGACTCCCCGGTCCAACCTGGCCACGTACACGGGGATGTTCGACGCGGTGCGCAAGCTGTACGCGGCGACGGACGAGGCCAGGGCGCGCGGCTACTCGGCCGGACGGTTCTCCTTCAACGTGCCCGAAGGGCGGTGCGAGACCTGCCAGGGCGAAGGATTCGTCGCTGTCGAACTGCTGTTCCTGCCCGGCACCTACGCGCCGTGCCCGACCTGCGAAGGCGCCCGGTACAACGCCGAAACACTGGAAGTCACCTACCGCGGCAAGAACATCGCGGAAGTGCTGGGACTGTCCGTCGACGCCGCCGCGGAGTTCCTGTCCGCGGTCCCGGCCGCCTCCCGCAGTCTGGAGACGTTGCGCGAGGTGGGACTGGGGTACCTGCGGCTGGGCCAGCCCGCGACGGAACTCAGCGGTGGTGAGGCGCAACGCATCAAACTGGCCACCGAACTCCAGCGAGCCCGCCGCGGTCACGCGCTCTACCTGCTCGACGAGCCGACGGCGGGGCTGCACCCCTCGGACATCGCGCTGCTGCTGCGACAGCTGCACCGGCTCGTCGACGCCGGCAACACGGTCGTCCTCGTCGAGCACGACCTGGACACGATCGCCACCGCCGACTGGGTCATCGACCTCGGGCCGGGCGGCGGCGACGCGGGCGGGCGGGTGGTCGCGGCGGGCCCGCCGGCCAAGTTGGCGAGGGCCCGCCGCAGCGCCACCGCGCCCTATCTCGCGGCCCGGCTCGCGCGCTCCTGACGACGGCGCG
The DNA here is from genome assembly GCF_042751995.1 of Streptomyces sp. NPDC059371. Classification (NCBI taxonomy): domain Bacteria; kingdom Bacillati; phylum Actinomycetota; class Actinomycetes; order Kitasatosporales; family Streptomycetaceae; genus Streptomyces; species Streptomyces sp. NPDC059371. Next base: position 51,674 of record NZ_JBHYXD010000030.1, read on the forward strand.
AGGGGCGCGCACGTCGCAGCAGGTCCGGATCACCGGAGCGGGCGCGGCGCTGCTGCCGGAGGCTCGGGCCGCCCTCCACGCCGCCCAGGCGGCCCAGGACGCCATGCGCGCCGCGCAGGACACGCTGCGCGGCACGGTGGATGTGGGTGCCATGGCCTCGGTCGAGGGGGTGGTGGATCCTGCCTGCGCTCCTCGGGCATCTGCCCGCGTGGCATCCGGCGATCGACGTCCGGCTGCCACGCGGGCGACGACCGGACCGGCGGGACTGGCGCACGCACTGCTCAGCGGGGGACCTGGGCGTGGCCTTCCTGTCGTTGCCCGAGCACAAACCCGCCGGGATCGACGCACGGGAGCCGGCCACCGTTCCGCTCGTCCTGGTGGTGAGCGCCGCCCATCCGCTCGCGCAGCGGGGAAAGGTGGCACTTGCCGACCTCGCGGGGGAGCCCTTCGTGGACTTCCCGCCGGGCTACGGCTACCGCGAGGTGGTCGACCGGGCGTTCGCGGTGGCTGGCGTCGTACGCCGGGTTGCACTGGAACTGCCCGACATCGACAGGGGGCGGCACTGGTGGCGCGACGCGACCTCCCTGGATCGAACCGAGGAAGGGCCACCCACCGCAGCTCTGTGACATCGCAGCCCGCCCAACTGCTGCCGCCACCGATCGCACGAAAGTTCTAGCGAGGCATCAGCCGGGGCCGCCCAGCACGATCTTCCACACCCGGGTCGCCACCTGGAGGTTCAGCCGGTCCTCGACGTTCGCGAGGTCGTTGCCGCTGATGTCGCGGATGCGCTGGAGCCGGTAGCGCAGCGTGCTGCGGTGGATCGCGAGGGAGTCCGCGGTCTCGTCGTAGTTGCCGCCGCAGTCGAAGTACCGGGACAGGGTCTCCACCATGGCCGTGTGGTGCCGGGAGTCGTAGTCGATGAGCTGCCCGAGCCACTCCTGGACGAACGTCTCCAGTTCCCGGTAATCGTTGCCAGGTCCCAGGATGCGGTAGAGGCCGAGCTCGTCGAAGAACGTCGTGCCGTAGCGCTCGCGGGAGTGGCGGCGCACGTCCATGGCGCGCCGCGCCTCCTCGTAGTGGTGGGGGATGTCGCCCAGGGAGTCGCAAGGGGCGCTCACCCCGATCGTCCCGGACCGGGTCCCGGTCTCCCGGGCGAGCGCCTCGTACAACGCGCGGGCGTGTGGCCTGTCGTCCGCGACCAGGACCACGTGATCGGAACGTCGGGTCAGCAGCGAGCGCATGCCCACGCCAGAGGCCGCCTGTCCCACGGTCTGCGCGAAGGAATCGTCCGCAGTCCGGTTCGGCCACTGCACCACGACGATGTAGTGGCTGCGGTGCAAGTCGTGTCCGACTGCCTCGTACCGGGCGTTGGCGCTCGCTTCGTCCGTCCCTGCCAGGAGGTCGTCGACCAGCTCGCGGTGCAGCCTCAGTTCCACTTCGGCCAGATTGCGCAGGTGCGCCAGCTCCGGGGCGAGCGACGCGGCGGCGTGTTCCAGCGCGAGTACGGTGTGCTCGTCGGCCTCGTCCCGGGCATCGACCAGGGCGAGCACGCCCAGGATCTCGCCGCGCGGGCGGACCAGGGTGATCAACCGGTCCTTCACCCGCACCGGCCCGGCCTGACGGGCGACGGCGTGCAGCATTTCGTCCTGGCGCACGGGGTCCGGCTCGGGATAGGGGTCGGGGCGGCCGGGGCCGGTCCAGGACCTCAGCCGACCGAAGCGGTCCTCGACCAGCGCGGGGAGTCCGGTGAGCCTGTGCAGTGCGCGGGTGATGGCTTCCTCGCCGCCGCCCGAGGCAGCGACGTCGGCCATGAGCGCGTGAACGGCCCGCTGGTACCTCAGCTCGGCCACGACGGAGATCAGCTGCCGCTGGAGGGCTGTGCGTTCGTCCCTCAGCCGGTGCAGCTCCAACGCGTCCTCGCGTCGGCGTCGGTATGCGAAGGCGACTGACAGTGCAGCAGCGGTGTGCCGGACGAGCGTGGCGAGCAGGGATTGCTCGGCCTCGGTGGGCCGGGAGCGGGACGTCACCACGAGGTAGCCGTGGAGTCCTTCAAGTCCGCGTAGCCCCAGGGCCCGGCCCCAGGGCCTGCCGGGTACGGTCACAGGGCCGTCCCGCCCGGCCAGCTCCCGCACCCTCCGGCCCACAGCCGAGACATGCGTCTGCCCGTTCCTCGGGCTGGGGACCAGATCGCCGTCCACCTTGAGGTATCCGGCCTCGGCGCTGTATGGCCCTGCGGCGGCTATGTGGTCCATGGCCAGGCGCAGGATCTCGCCTTCCTCCGGGGTGTCGAACAGAGCGCGGGAGAGCACCATCAGTTTGCGAAGGGCATGATCGGCCAGGGTTGGAACGGGTGGGCGAGGCACTGTCCGCGCAGCCGCGAGGTCCCGTCGGCCGCTGCCCCGGCGGAGGCTGTCCTCCCGGGACAGGTGGTGCGTCCGGATGCTGACCATCGGATCACTCCGTTCTCCTCGAGCCTACAGCGAGCGGCGGTATCCCCTCCCGTCCGGCTCGTCCGAGATGTTCGGATTCCTCCTCTCGTACTCGTGGGGCGACCGGAGCCGTGCATTCCTGACTCGCCAGGCGCAGGCGTGGAGCCACCCGGTTCGTCACCATGGGCAGTGCTTGAGACCCTCCGTGCGCACAGGCAGGAAACCGGCGGAGGTCCCACCCCCTACCTGAAATGAACGTGATCCGGAGAGTCGACGCAGGCGTCGTACCGGGAGGAGTTCCTCATGGCCAAGGCAGTGGGCATCGACCTGGGCACCACCAACTCGGTGATCGCCGTGTGGGAGGGCGGCGAGCCGTCCGTCGTGCCCAACAGCGAGGGCAACCGCACGACACCGTCCGTGGTGGCCTTCACCGACACCGGGGAACGTCTGGTGGGTCAGCTGGCCCGGCGCCAGGCGATCCTCAACCCGAAGGGCACCATCTACTCGGCCAAGCGGTTCATCGGCCGGCACTTCGACGAGATCTCCGACGAGGCCAGGGCCGTGGCGTACGACGTCGTCGAGGGCGACGGCGGGGCGGCCCGCTTCAAGGTGCGCGACAAGCTGTACGCGCCTGAGGAGATCAGCGCACAGGTGCTCCGCAAGCTCGCCGACGACGCCTCCAAGCAGCTCGGGGAGAAGGTCACGGAGGCGGTCATCACGGTGCCCGCCTACTTCAACGACGCTCAGCGCACCGCAACCAAGGACGCCGGACGGATTGCCGGACTGGAGGTGCTGCGGATCATCAACGAGCCGACCGCGGCGGCCCTCGCGTACGGCGTGGACAAGAAGGAGCACGAGACCGTCCTCGTCTTCGACCTGGGCGGCGGCACCTTCGATGTGAGCATCCTCGACGTCGGTGACGGCGTGGTGGAGGTGCGCTCCACCGCCGGCGACAGTCACCTGGGCGGCGACGACTTCGACCGGCGCTTGGTGGACTACCTCGCGGACGACTTCCAGAAGGAGAACGGCATTGACCTGCGCAAGGACCCGCAGGCGTTGCAACGCCTGTTCGAGGCGGCGGAGAAGGCCAAGACCGAGCTCAGTTCGGTGACGCAGACGCAGGTGAGCCTGCCGTTCATCACCGCCGACGCCTCGGGCCCCAAGCACCTCACCGACTCGATCATGCGGTCCACGTTCGAGCAGATCACCGGCGACCTGGTGGAGCGCTGCCTGGGACCGGTCCAGCAGGCGATGGCCGATGCCAAGGTCGGCGAGAGCGACATCGACGAGGTCATCCTCGTCGGCGGCTCCACCCGTATCCCGGCGGTCCAGGCCCTGGTCCGCCGGCTGACCGGCGGCAAGGCACCCAACATGAGCGTCAACCCCGACGAGGTCGTGGCCCTGGGTGCCGCGATCCAGGCCGGGGTGCTCAAGGGCGAGGTCAAGGATGTCCTGCTGCTCGACGTCACACCCTTGTCGCTGGGCCTGGAGACACGCGGCGGAGTGATGACGAAGATCATCGAGCGGAACACCACCATCCCGGTGCGCCGCAGCGAGACCTTCTCCACCGCCGAGGACAACCAGCCCGCTGTCGACATCGTCGTCCTCCAGGGCGAGCGCGAGCTGGCCGCCGACAACCGGGTGCTCGGCCGGTTCCAGCTCACCGACATCCGGCCAGCGCCGCGGGGCGAACCACAGATCGAGGTCACCTTCGACATCGACGCCAACGGCATCCTCAACGTCAAGGCCCGCGACCGGGACACCGGCAAGGAACAGGGCATCACCATCAGCGAGAGCTCCAACCTGGACCGCAGTGAGGTCGAACGCATGGTCCAGGAAGCCGAGCGCAACCAGGGCCAGGACCATGCACTCCGCGAGGCCGTCGACGCCCGCAACGAACTCGACGCCATCGCGTACCAGGTCGAGAAGCGTCTCACCGAACTGGGCGAGGCAGCACCCGCGCACGAGAAGGCACGCGCCGAGATGCTCGTGTCCGACGCCCGGGCGGCGGTCAAGGAAGAGGCGGGCGTGGAGCGCGTGCGGCCCCTGACCTCCGAACTCCAGCAGGTGCTCGCCGGGCTGGCGGCCCATCAGGGCGCCGTCACCGCGGACGGCGGTCCCGGCCAGAATGCCGCCACCGGTGGTCCCACGAGCGGCGACGCCGGTGGCGACGATGTCATCGACGCCGAATTCGACAAGGGCTGAGGCGCGCCATGCCCGCCCACCCCCAGGAACCCGACCAGGCCGCGCCGGATCCGGGCGTACGGGTCCCAGAAGGCGCCGGACCCGCTCCTCGCGGGGATCTGCCCCAACCGGGCCCGCCCCGGCCCGAAGCGGCGAACGGCGAACCGGGGCCCGACGCCGCCGGCCCCGCGCCCGCCGAGGACGAGTACGCGACCGCGATCCAGGAGCTGGAGGACCGCTGGCGGCGCGCACTCGCCGACCTCGACAACCTTCGCAAGCGTCACGCCAGGGAACTGGAGCGCGAACGGGCGGTCGAACGGTCCCGCACGGCGGCCGCCTTCCTGCCCGTCCTCGACAACCTCGAACTCGCCCTGACCCACGCCGGCGCCGATCCGGGCGCGATCGTGGAGGGCATCCGGGCCGTACGCGACCAGGCCGTGAGCGTCCTCGAACTGCTCGGCTACCCGCGCCACGCGGAGACCGGCGTCGTCTTCGACCCGGCCCGGCACGAGGTGGTCGGCGTCGTCCAGGACCCAGACGCCCCACCGGGCACGGTCGTCGAGGTGCTGCGCCCCGGCTACGGGGACGGTCAGAGGCAGCTCAGGCCGGCCGCGGTGACCGTCGCGAAGCGGGAGTGACCGGCGATGGCACGGGACTACTACGAGGTGCTCGGCGTGACGCGGAGCGCGAGCCAGGACGAGATCCAGCAGGCGTATCGCAAACTCGCCCGCCAGTACCACCCCGACGTCAACAAGGACCCTGCGGCGGAGGAGCGTTTCAAGGACCTCAACGAGGCACACAGCGTCCTGTCCGATCCCAAGACCCGGGCCCGCTACGACCGCTTCGGCGAGGACTTCCGCAAAATCCCCGAGGACTTCGACGAGCGGGTCGCGGCCGGAGCGGGCGGCGGCTTCCGCGGCCGGACCGCGGGCGGCCCCCGCGTCCGGTACGCCACCGGCTTCGGCGACGACTTCGGCGCGGAGGGCATCGACATCGAGGACCTGTTCGGCTCCATGTTCGGAGCCGGCGCAGCCCCAGGCGGCGTCCCCGGAGCGGACCAGGAGGCCGAGCTGCCGCTCACCGTCGAGGAGGCGTACCGAGGCGGCCGTCGCACCGTCACGCTCGCCAGCCCCACCGGGCAGCCGCGGCGCTACGAGGTCGACGTGCCGCCGGGTGTCACCGACGGGCAGCGCATCCGGCTGGCCGGCGAGGGCGGCCGGGGCCGTGGCGACGCCGCTGCGGGCGACCTGTACCTGCGGGTGCGTATCCAGCCCCACCCCCGGTTCCGGCTGGACGGCCGTGACGTGCACATCCAGGTCCCGGTCGCCCCGTGGGAGGCGGCCCTGGGGGCGACCGTGCCGGTGCCCACGCCCGGCGGGAGCACGGCCAAGGTCACGGTGCCCCCGGGTTCCTCCAGCGGCCGGCGGCTCCGGCTGCGTGGCGAGGGCATGCCGAACCCGCGCGGCGCGAACGGCGACCTGTACGCCGAACTCCGCATCATGGTGCCGCCCACCCTCGGCGACCGGGAGCGCGAACTGTTCCAGGAGCTCGCCGCCACTTCCTCGTTCGACCCCAGGAGGACGCGATGAACGACCGACCCGCGGGATCGGCAGGCATCGGCCGGCCCGAAGGGGGCGCCCGTCCGGTACGAACGGGCGCCGACATCACCGCCTCGACGGCCGTCCGGTACGCGCTCGTGCCCGCCCCCAGGCTCTCCCTCGACGCCGTGGCCCGTCGTTCGGGCCTCCACCCCGATTTGATCCGCCGGTTCGTCGCCCTCGGCCTTGTCGACGCCGAACGCGACGCCGCGGGGCACCTGGTGTTCGACCCCACGGCCCCGGCGGTCCTTGCCCGCATCCAGCGGCTGCGCACCGGACTCTGCCTCAACTACGCATCCATCGGCCTGGTGCTCGACCTGCTCGACCGCATCAGCCTGCTCGAAGCCGCCCTGCGCGGCCGCGGCACGAGGAGTGAAACACCCCCATGGACATGAACCGTCTCACCCAGAAGTCCCAAGGAGCCCTCCAGGAGGCCCAGACCGCGGCCGTCGGCATGGGGCACACCGAGGTCGACGGGGAACACCTGCTGCTCGCACTTCTCGATCAGGAGGACGGTCTGATCCCGCGGTTGCTGCAACAGGCCGGCACCGAGCCGACGGAACTGCGCGCTGCCGTTCGCGAGGAACTCTCCCGCCGCCCCAAGGTCACAGGCCCCGGCGCGGCACCTGGCCAGGTCTTCGTCACCCAGCGCCTCTCCCGCCTGCTCGACGCCGCCGAACGGGAGGCCAAGCGCCTCAAGGACGAGTACGTGTCCGTGGAACACCTCCTGCTCGCCCTGGCCGAGGAGAGCTCTTCGACCGCAGCCGGGCGACTGCTCAAACAGGCCGGCATCACCAGGGACTCGTTCCTGGGCGCGCTCACCCAGGTCCGCGGAAACCAGCGCGTCACCTCCGCCAACCCCGAAGTGGCCTACGAGGCTCTGGAGAAGTACGGCCGCGACCTGGTCCTCGAGGCTCGGTCGGGGCGGCTGGACCCGGTCATCGGCCGCGACGCCGAGATCCGCCGCGTCACCCAGATCCTCAGCCGCAAGACCAAGAACAACCCCGTCCTCATCGGCGACCCCGGCGTCGGCAAGACCGCCATCGTCGAGGGCCTGGCCCAGCGCATCGTTCGCGGCGACGTCCCCGAGGGCCTGCGCGACAAGACGGTGTTCGCCCTCGACATGGGCTCCCTGGTCGCCGGCGCCAAGTACCGCGGCGAGTTCGAGGAACGCCTCAAGGCCGTGCTGTCCGAGGTGAAGGCCGCCCAGGGGCGCATCCTGCTCTTCGTCGACGAACTCCACACCGTCGTAGGAGCGGGCGCCGCCGAAGGGGCCATGGACGCGGGCAACATGCTCAAGCCGATGCTCGCCCGCGGCGAACTCCACATGATCGGCGCCACCACCCTCGACGAGTACCGCAAGCACATCGAGAAGGACGCCGCCCTCGAACGCCGCTTCCAACAGGTCCTGGTCGGCGAGCCGAGCGTGGAGGACACCATCTCCATCCTGCGCGGACTGCGCGAACGCCTGGAGGTGTTCCACGGCGTGAAGATCCAGGACACCGCGCTGGTCTCCGCGGCCACCCTCAGCCACCGCTACATCACCGACCGGTTCCTGCCCGACAAGGCCATCGACCTCGTCGACGAGGCGTGCGCCCGGCTGCGTACCGAGATCGACTCGATGCCCGCCGAACTCGACGAGATCACCCGCCGCGTCACCCGCCTGGAGATCGAGGAAGCGGCCCTGTCCAAGGAGACCGACCCCGCCAGCAAAACCCGCCTGGAGGAGCTGCGCAGGGAGTTGGCCGACCTGCGCGGCGAGGCCGACGCCAAACACGCCCAGTGGGAGGCCGAACGGCAGGCGATCCGCCGCGTGCAGGAACTGCGCCAGGAACTGGAGCAGGTCCGTCACGATGCGGAGGAAGCCGAACGCGCCTACGACCTCAACCGCGCCGCCGAACTCCGCTACGGCCGACTCCAGGACCTGGAGCGCCGACTTGCCGCAGAGGAGGAGCAACTGGCCGCCAAGCAAGGGCAGAACCGGCTGCTGCGCGAGGTCGTCACCGAGGAGGAGATCGCCGAGATCGTCGCCGCCTGGACCGGCATCCCCGTCGCCCGCCTCCAGGAGGGCGAACGCGAGAAACTGCTGCGCCTCGACGAGATCCTGCGCGAGCGCGTCATCGGCCAGGACGAAGCCGTCAAGCTCGTCGCCGACGCCGTCATCCGCGCGCGCTCCGGCATCCGCGACCCTCGCCGCCCCATCGGCTCGTTCATCTTCCTCGGCCCCACCGGCGTCGGGAAGACCGAGCTGGCCAAGACGCTCGCCCGGACCCTGTTCGACTCCGAGGAGAACATGGTCCGCCTCGACATGAGTGAGTACCAGGAGCGGCACACCGTCAGCCGGCTCATGGGCGCGCCGCCCGGATACGTCGGCTACGAGGAAGGCGGCCAGCTCACCGAGGCCGTACGCCGCAAGCCGTACTCGGTCGTGCTGTTCGACGAGGTCGAGAAGGCGCACACCGATGTCTTCAACACCCTGCTGCAGATCCTCGACGACGGCCGCATCACCGATGCGCAGGGCCGCACCGTCAACTTCCGCAACACCGTGATCATCATGACGTCCAACATCGGCTCCGAGCACCTCCTCGACGGCGCCACCGCCGAGGGCGAGATCAAGCCCGACGCCCGCGCCCTGGTGATGGGCGAGCTGCGCGGGCACTTCCGCCCGGAGTTCCTCAACCGCGTCGACGACATCGTGCTGTTCAAACCGCTCGGCGAGCGGCAGATCGAGCGGATCGTGGAGCTGCAGTTCGACGAACTGCGACAGCGGCTCGCCGAACGCCGCATCACCGTCGAACTCACCGACGCCGCCCGGGAAGTGATTGCCCACCAGGGCTACGACCCGGTGTACGGGGCCCGGCCACTGCGCCGCTACATCTCCCACGAGGTCGAGACACTGGTCGGACGCGCCCTGCTGCGCGGTGACGTCCAGGACGGCGCGACGGTCCGCGTCGACGCCGAACACGGAGAGCTGGTGGTCACCTATGACCAGCCCGAGGATGTGAAGGGGGCGCGGGCGGCATGAGCACGATGCAGGCGACGACCGTCAGTTGTCCCAACTGCGGGCGCACCAACCGAGTGCCCGTGGCCGCGGAGGGCCGCCCCAGGTGCGGCCACTGCAAGCAGTTCCTGCCGTGGATGGTGGACGCGGGCGACGCCGACTTCACCGAGGTCGCCGAGCGGGCCGGCGTCCCCGTCGTGGTCGACCTGTGGGCCACCTGGTGCGGCCCCTGCCGCATGGTCAGCCCCGCGCTGGAGAAGGTCGCCACCGAGCTCGCCGGCCGCATCAAACTCGTCAAGGTCGACATCGACAAGAACCCGCGGCTCTCGCAGCGTTTCGAGGTCCAGGCGGTACCGACACTGCTCGTCCTCGACCGGGGCGAAACGGTCGCCAGGCAGGCGGGGGCGGCGCCCGCCCCCGCTCTGCGCCAGTGGGTGGAACAGTCGATCACGACCCGGGAAGGGCGATCCGGATGACCCTGCACGCAGACCCCCACCTCGCGCTCGTTCGGCCGGTCCAGCCGCTGACCCCAGAGGGCTGTCAGGAGTGTCTGCTGCTCGGCTCCCCATGGGTCCACCTGAGGCTCTGCCTGACCTGCGGGCACGTCGGCTGCTGCGACTCCTCGCCGAACAAGCACGCGCGTAGGCACGCGGCTGCGGACGCACATCCGATCGTGCAGTCGTTCCAGCCCGGCGAGGAATGGCGCTGGTGCTACGTCCACGAGGCGTTCGTCTGATGTCCGGCGACCATCCGCTGCCGGGCGGAGAACCGGTGCCGGAGGAAGCGGACGAGACCGGCTTCCAGGAGACCCCGGACACCTGCGGCGCGTATCCGCGCCTTACGGAGGACCAGACAGCACGTCTGGCGGAGCACGGGCAACGCCGGAGCATGGCTCCCAACGACGTGCTGATCCAGGAGGGTGAGCGCTGCGAGACGTTCTTCGTCGTCCTCAGCGGTACCGTCGCCGTCGTCGAGGACTACGGCACTCCCGAGGAGCACGTGCTGCGCGTGCACGGCCCCGGCCGCTTCATCGGCGAACTCGGGCTGCTGCACGGGCAGGTGGCCTTCTACACCGCTGTCGCCAGGGAGCCGGGCGAGGTCCTCGTCGTCTCCCTGGACCAGTTGCGCCACCTGGTGTCCCAGGACCCCACCATCGGGGACGTCGTGCTGCGCGCCTGTCTGGGCCGTCGCGCGCTGCTCGTCGGACAGGGCGCCGGCTTCCGCATCATCGGCTCGCGCTACTCGCCCGACACCAGGCGGCTGCGCGAGTTCGCCATCCGCAACCGGCTGCCGCACCGCTGGATCGACCTGGAGACCGACGAGGAGGCCGAGGACCTGCTGCGCCGCTTCGGCGTCGGCCCGGAGGAGACACCGCTCGTCATGTGGCGGGACACCACCCTGTTGCGCAACCCCAGCAACGCGGACCTGGCCCGGCTCATCGGCCTGCCGTCACTGCCCGCCGGAAACCGACACGGCGACGTCCTCATCGTCGGCTCCGGACCCGCCGGCCTCGCTGCCGCGGTGTACGCCGCCTCCGAGGGCCTGAGCACCACCGTGGTGGAGGCGATGGCCGCCGGTGGCCAGGCCGGCACGTCGTCCCGCATCGAGAACCTGCTCGGCTTCCCCGCCGGCATCTCCGGCGCCGAACTCACCGAACGCGCCGTGCTCCAGGCCGGCAAGTTCGGCGCCAGGATCAGCATTCCGGTGGAGGCGACCGGTCTCCATCCCAAGGACGAGGACCACTACGTGGTGGCGTTCGCCGACGGCAGCGAGATCGCCGCCCGCGCCGTCGTCCTGGCCACGGGCGCCCGCTATCGCCGGCTCCAGGTGCCCGGCATCGAACGCCTTGAGGGAACGAGCGTCCATTACTCGGCGACCGTCTACGAGGCCCAGCAGTGCCGCACCGACCCGGTGGCCGTCATCGGCGGAGGCAACTCGGCGGGCCAGGCGGTGCTGTTCCTCGCCGGGTACGCGCCGAAGGTGTGCCTGCTGGTCCGAGGACCCAGCCTTGAGGCCAACATGTCCCGCTACCTGGTCGACCAGGTCGAACGCCATCCGCGGGTGGAGGTCATGCTGCACACCGAGGTCACCGAGGTCATCGGCCAGGAGGTGCTGGAGGAGCTCGACGTGGTCGACAACCGCACGGGCGGGCACCGCCGACTCGCGGTAGGGGGCCTGTTCGTCTTCACCGGCGCCGACCCCCACACCGAGTGGCTCGCGGGCATCATCGCCCTCGACTCCCGCGGCTTCGTCCTCACCGGCCCGGAGGCCCAGGAAGCCTGCGCCTACCCCGAGGTGTGGCACGGCCGCGGGCGCCCGTGCATGACCCTGGAGACCAGCCTGCCCGGGGTCTTCGCGGTGGGGGACATCCGCAGCGGCTCGGTCAAGCGGGTGGCCTCGGCGGCCGGCGAGGGCGCGATGGCCATCCACTTCGTGCACCGGCACCTGGGGCACTCGGCCGCACCCGGCACCACGGGCATGTCCGTTGCCGCGGGCGGCTCGGACGCCTCCCCACGCATACGTCACAAGGAGTCCGCATGGCCGCCCGCATGACAAATGACGGGCGCGGCGGGTACCAGAGCAGCATCCTCAACCACGGCGCCTCACTCGGCATCGACGTGGAAGTCGTCCAGCGCTCACGGATAAAGGGCTTCGAGCCCCTGCCGAAACGGTGGGTGATCGAGCGGACCTTCGGCCGGCTGATGCAGCACCGCCGCCTCGCACAGGACTACGAAGCCCTCCCACATAGATCCCGCACGATGATCCACTGGGCAATGGCTAGCAAAATGTCCCCCGAGAGCTGACCGGAGAATCCACGCCAACATGGCGAATCGAAACGGACACCCAGCACTCATCGGCCTGAAGGCGGATCAGAGCCCTCTTATAACGAGCTGGTGCGTGATAGCGGGCGAGTGTGTTTCTCCCGGTCGTGGCTGTTGTCAGCCGGTGGTGCGGTCGGAGACGAGGCTGGCGATGGCTCGGTAGGTGGCGGGCAGGGTCTCGCGTCGGTGGGTCCAGCGCGTCAGTTGTTTCCAGCGTTTGTGGTCGGCGAGGGCGTGTTCGACGGTGATGCGTTTCGAGGAGTGTCGGTGGCGGGCTCGCCGACGGGCTTCGAGGACCTCGGGCGGGCTGATCTTGTTGCCTTTCCGGGGCGGTGTCACCGCCTGTCCTGGGTGATCACGACGGAGCCCGAGGTAGCCGGTCGACGACGCTGTCGCACCGCACTTACGACTGGCCTCAGAGCGGCCTGCGAGTGGCACAGCGGAGTACGGCAGAGCCGTCGAGGGAGGCGGGGCTGGGCGGGGGGCTGCCGACGCCGCCGAAGCGGCACGTCAGGTCACCGCGCACCACAGCCGCACCAGATAGGGCGGGGAACAGCGGGGAGCAACGGTAAAAGCCACGAAGTCCGACGCGGCCACACCGCGGGCTCTCGCACAGGTCAACGCCCGGACCGACCAGAAACGACATCAGCTTCCCAAGCTGATGGTGTTGAGCGCGTGTCCGTAGATCACTACTGAAGGAAGGCCGGCCGAGGGAGCGACGCAGGCCGCGGTGACAGAAGGTGGGCGACCACCCTTGGCTCGGCGGCCAGGACAGCCACTGCCTCACACTTAGTTCCCGGACCCGTCCCCCTCAGGGTCACTGCTGAGAGCTGTGCCCCCTCGGCGATCAACCCGGACCAAACACAGTCCAGCTGCCCCGCGGTCAGGCGGTAGCTGCGCCGACGCCGCCCTTGAGGCCATCCGGTGCGTGGCACAGACCCGCCAGCGCCATCGCTGCCCCCGACCTGTGCGCGACACCGGCCGACCATGCGGTGTGTGGGTCCTGCTGCCCGCCACCCCACAGCGCGGCCAACTCGCCCTTCCCGCAATGCCCATGGCCGTCTATGACCTCAGCCGCCTGCCCTACGCCGAGCAGCTGCGCTGGCGCACCCAGCGTTGCCCCGCCCACGCCGCAACCCCCGATGCTGCAGATCTCACGCCGGCCGGATGGCAGGTCTTCGACCCCCTGCTGCACACGGCGCACGTCCACACCCGGCTGCCCCACACCCTGCCCGCCCACCGCGAAGAGGCATGAGCATGCCGCCCCACGCCTTGGACATCACCCTGACCAGAGCTCTCACGTCGGCCGAACTCCACCGGGCCGCCCGCACGATGCCGCTCGCAGCCAGCCACGACACCACCCGCCTCCTGGCCCTGGTCCGCGCCAAATCACCGGCCAAAGCCCTCAACCGGCTCCGCCATCAGATCGGCGGACGGCTCCCCATCGACGTGATCACCACGCACTACCCCGACCCGCACGGGCAGATCTTGCTCAACGTCACCTTCTCGCCCGCCGCATACGCCGCTCTCGAGGATGCCGCAGAGCACACGAGAAGACCGCCGCACCTGTTCGTGCAGGAAGCTGTCCACCGGGCCCTGGCCCGGCACGCCGATCAGGACGCCGATCGCCTCGACCGTGCACTCCAGCACCTGCTCGCCAGCACTACCCCTCCCTATCTCTTGGCCGCCGTCGGGCGCGCGCTCACCCACACCACCGGAGCAGCGCCGTGCTGAAGCCCACCGAAGAACAGCAAGCCGCGGCCGACGCCTTCCACGCCGGCCAGCATCTGGCTCTGCAGGCCGGGGCAGGCACCGGCAAGACCACCACCCTCGCCGAACTCGCCCGTGCCACCCGGCGCCGCGGCCGCTACCTCGCCTACAACCGCGCCATCGCCCAGGACGCCCGCGCCCGTTTTCCGCTCACGGTCAGCTGCAAGACCGCCCATGCCCTGGCCTACGCTGCCGTCGGCCACCGCTACACCGCGCGCCTCAACTCTCCGCGTCGCCCCGCCTGGCAGACCGGCCACGCCCTCGGCATCACCAAGGCCATCCGCATCGGCGAACGCGACCTATCCCACAAGACCCTCTCCAACGCCGTCGTGCGTACCGTGGCGCACTTCTGCCATACCGCCGATGCGGACGTCACCCGCCATCACGTCCCGCGCCTGCGCGGCCTCGAAGACACGAAACTCCACGCCGAACTCACCCACCATGTCCTCCCGTTCGCCCGCAGAGCCTGGAACGACCTACAAAACCCTGACGATGGCGCGATCCGCTTCGAACACGACCACTACCTGAAGATCTGGGCCCTTACTCAGCCGAGAATTAACGCCGACTTCCTACTCTTGGACGAAGCCCAGGACACCAACCCAGTCGTTGAACAGATCTTCCTTGCGCAACGCGATCACGCCCAGCTCGTGATGGTCGGCGACTCCGCCCAAGCGATCTACGACTGGCGCGGTGCCAAAGATGTCATGACCGGCTTCGACGGCACTCAGCTCGCCCTCTCACAGTCATTCCGTTTCGGCCCCCAGCTTGCCGCAGAAGCCAACCGGTGGCTGGCCATCGCCGACGCCCCGATCCGCCTCACCGGGACCGAGACAGTGCCCACCGATTTGGGCCCCGTCACCCGGCCTAATGCGGTGCTGTGTCGGACTAACGTCGGTGCCATGGCTCAGGCGATGCGCCTCCTTGCCGAAGGGCACCGGGTCGGCGTGGTTGGGGGAGGAGACAATTTGCGCGCCCTGGCCCTTGCAGCCCAAGACCTCAAGGACGGACGCCGCGCCATCCACCCAGAACTCGTCCTCTTCGCCACCTGGGGAGAGCTGCAGGACTACGCTTCTCACGACCCGGCGGGACGTGACCTGCAGCCGCTGGTCGACCTAGTCGACACTCATGGCACCGATGCCATCCTTGCCGCCGTTGCCCAGTTCGTATCCGAGGAGTCGGCCGAAGTCACAGTCTCGACGGCCCACAAAGCCAAAGGGCGTGAATGGGCCTGTGTGAGGATCGCGGACGACTTCACCCCGCCGAAGGACAGCGACGAGACGGACGACAACGGGCGACCCATTCCCGGCCCGATCGACAACGGCGAGGCCCGACTCGCCTATGTGGCGATCACGGGTGCCCGTCAGCGCCTGGATCTGGGCGGTCTGTGCTGGATCGACGATCATCCGGAGGGTGGACTTGCCACGTGACCTCCGAAGGCGTGATGGCGGGTTGCGTGCTTCCAATTGGAGGGCCTGGACCACCTGGACCACAGCAACGCTGATGGCCACGGCCGGCGGGCCGCGGCCATCAGGTGGATACAGGTCGCGCTGTTCGGAGTCGTTGTCCTGGCAGTCGGACTCCGTATCTGGGAGCGAGAGCACAGCGGTGGTTCGAACTCGATCGGGTTCGGGCTGATGGCCGCGTCGGCACTGTCCATTGGCGTACTGGAACGCTATCGGGCAAACGCCGCCAAACAGTCTCGGTGACTCACGTTCCAGCCGGATCAGGCCGCGGCTGACAGGAGCCGACCACGCCAGCGGATGCCTTTCTCGCTGTGAATGGGGGTGCGTTCACATCGTTCGGCGGCCAGAACGTCGCGGTGGCGGGCATTGGCGTTGCGCCAGCGCAGACAGGCGCGGAGGCCCGGGTCTGCACAGTGTGGTTGGGGTGTGCGAGTTGGCGATGGTGAACTGCCGCAACGGTCCGAAATGCGCCTCGATCGGGTTCGCCCACGAGGCGTAGGTCGGGGTCAAGCACAACTCGACCTTGTTCTTGTTCGCCCAGCGGCGGATGTCGGCGCCCTTGTGGGCGGACAGGTTGTCCAGGATCACGTAGAAAGGGGCGCCGTCCGGGCGGGCGGTACGGATCGACTACAGCGCGGTGAGCGTGTTGGCGGCATCCTTCCTACGGCAGTTGACACCCCACAGAGTGTCCTCGCCGACCGAATAGCAGCCATGGAAGTAGCGCACTCCATGGGTACGGTGACACGTGGCGGGCAGCCGGTCGGGACGCCCCTGTTCGGCCCAGCCCGAGCCCGCGGTGGGACGGATGCCGAGCGGGCCGAACTCGTTGAACGCGAAGACCCGGTCCGGGAAGCCGTCCAGGGCCTCCGCGATCCGGTCCAGTTTGGCGTCGCCGCTCGGGGTCCGGCGATTCCTTCCACGTCTTGGTGCGCTGGAAGGTGATACCGCGGCGGGCGAGCAGGCAGCGTAATGCTTCGCGGCCGATGCGGATGACCCGGCCGTGGACTTTACGCAGGTAGGCAACCAGCTTGCGCAGTTACCAGCGGGTGAAGGGCCGGCCGAGCTTGACCGGTCGGGTAGTGGCCGTCGCGATGACGAAGTCCTCGTTGCCATTGCCGAGTTGGCGGGGACGGCCTCCCGCCCATCGAGGGTCCAGACAGGCCAGGCCGATCTCGTTGAACCGGTGGATCACGTCCCGGACGGTGTCCTCGTCGGCCTGGACCAGTTGGGCGATCACCGGAACCCGGTTTCCGCCGGCCGAGGCAAGCAGCATCATCGCGCGCCGACAGCGCACCGAACTCGTGCTGCCCCGGCGCACGATCCGCTGCGGCTTCTGCTTCTCCTGGTCGGCCAGTCCGCGTATCACCGATCTGGTCAAGGCCATCCTCACCCTCCACCGGACGACACCACGCTGAGGTAGGAGAGTGGCCCACGGCCATCCAGCGCATCATCACGCGGCAATGCGCAACGGAACGCTCCGACGCCGGGACGAGACAGCGGTAACCGGGCACGCCACGCACGTTCCTGGCCGCTGGCCGTGGTGAGTGACAGTCTGCGGCGGGTGTCGGCCGCGATCCGAGCGGGTCCCATTCCGTTGCCTGGGGCCGCGAACACCGTTCCTGCCCGGCTCAGGGCGCCAGCACGACCCTGCCGAATACCCTGCCCGCGTCCATTTCGCGGTGAGCCAGCACCGCCTGGTCCAGCGGCAGCACCGCGTGCACGACCGTGCGCAGGTCCCCGTGCGCGGCATCATCGAACTGGGACGACCGCACCGCCTGCCTGTCGGAGCCGGGCACGGTGTCGGAGCTGAAGGTGGCGAACGACAGCGACTTGCGGAAGGCATCCATCAGCCGCATGCCGAAGTCCGCCGGCGGCTGCCCGCCGACCACGCCGACAGCCACGTACCGCCCGTTCGCGTTCAACCGGTCCAGGAACAGGGAGAGTTGAGGGCCCTCCACGACATCAATCACCACGTCGAAACCCGACGGTGCGTCCGAGCCACCCTCGCCGGAGCGGTCGAGGACATGGGTCGCGCCCGTTCCGCCGATGAGGTGGTGACCGCCACCGCGCCCGCACCGCCCTTGGCCGCAAGCTGGACCGCCGTGATCCCTATGCTGCCCGCCGCACCGCGCACGAGCACCGTCTCGCCGGGCGTGAAACGAGCGCGGTCCAGAGCGAAGTGGGCGACCACACCGGAACCGCCGAGAGTCACCGCGTCCGCGCCGGTCAGGCCGTCAGGCAGCAGAAGGACGTCCTCGACCGAGGCGACGGCCTGCTCGGCATACCCACCGGACAGGCCGGTGAACGCCCACACCCGCCGCCCCATCCACGAAGCGTCCACCCCCTCTCCCACTGCGGTGACGCCACCCGCTACCTCGCTGCCGAGGAGATGGCCCTCCCGGAAGCCGTACGCGGCGAGCGTTCCCCGGCGGATCACGGCGTCCACGCCGCCTACCCCGATCGCCTCCGTGGTGATCCGCACCTGCCCCGGTGCGGGGACGGGCACGGGCAAGTCGACGACCTCCAGACCGTCAGGGTTTCCAAACTGCCTGATCACGACGGCTTTCATCTCTGCTCCTCAGGCCGGTGGACGAACGGGCCACAGCTGCTGCGACCATGAGCGGCGAGCCCGGCTCCACAGCCCGAGGCACCACGAGCGTGGTGCCGGGACGGGGCGGCGTCACCGCCATCGGACCGTAACGGACGCCCCCGTCCAATTGGCTAAAGTGAGAGGCCATGACCGACCGTTTGCCTCACCCTGCGCGCTCCGACGCCCGCGACAACCGGGCCCGCATCCTGGACGCCGCCCGCGCGGTGTTCAGCGAGGAGGGCCTGAACGCGCCCATGCGCGAGGTCGCCCGGCAGGCAGGCGTCGGCCCCGCCACGCTGTACCGGCACTTCCCGACCAAGCAGGCACTGATCGTGGAGACCTTCGCCGAGCAACGGCGGGCCTGCCATGCCGCCGTCCGCGACGCCCTCGCGGACCCGGACCCGTGGCACGGATTCCGGAGCCTGGTCGAGCGCATCTGCGAACTCCACGCACACAGCAGGGGATTCGCCGACGCCTTCATGACAGCCTTCCCCGAGGCCATGGACTTCGCCGCCGACCGAGAGCGGACTTCGCGCGGGCTTGCCGAACTGACCCGCCGTGCCCAGGACACCGGCCGGCTCCGCCCCGGCTTCGTCGTCGACGACCTGATCCTCATGCTCATGGCCCACCAGGGCCTCCAAGACGCGCCGCGTGCCACCCGGCTCACGTCCTCTCGCCGCTTCGCTGCCTACGTGATCGAGGCGTTCCGCGCCGCACCAGAGACGGGGGCGCCTACACCGCTGCCGCCGGCACCACGCCTTCAGCTCGCGTACTCGCCCAGGGCGAGTATCGGAAGTGAATCGAGTGCATAGGGTGCCGGCATGTCGCTGAGCCACATAGGCCTCGTCCGGTCGTTCGATCGAACTCACCGAGCTGCGGATGTCCTCGACCTATGGGGGATGCTGGAGAGCTACCCGTGCAAGCGCATCAACGACATGAAGGCAAGTGGCCTCCAGGGCCGGGAGCGCGGGGATTTCGATGAGTGACGCACATCCGATACAAAGCCATGGACCGGGCCTCTCGGTCGGCGCGCGCATCATCGCGGTGGTCGTCCTCACCGTGATCGGGGCCGTCTGCGCCTGGCTCCAGCACGACACTCCCGGCCGGAGTGCGGAGCCGCGTACGGAGTTCACCGCGAACAACCCGCCCGCCGGCCTGCCCACCGCGCTCACCACCGGCCAGCACCTCCACTGGTCCAACTGCACCTCGCCGCCCACCGCGCGCACGGGCTACGACTGCGCCACCATGAAGGCCCCCCTCGACTACCGGAAACCGGACGGCAGGACGATCGACGTCGCCCTGATCCGCCGCAAGGCCACCGGCCCGAACGCCCGGCGCATCGGCTCGCTCGTCCTCAACTTCGGCGGCCCCGGCGTGTCCGGCGTGAGCGGACTGCCCGAATTCCTCAACCAGTTCGAGCCGCTCCTCGACCGCTACGACCTGGTCTCCTTCGACCCACGCGGCGTCGGCGCGACCATCCCCGTGCGCTGCGGGAAGACCGCGGACGACACCGGCTACGACGGGGCCGACGCCTGCGCCGAGCACTCCGGGGCACTCCTCCCGTACATCGGCACCTCGCACACCGCGCACGACCTCGACCTGATGCGCTACCTCCTCGGCGACGAGCGGCTGCACTACTTCGGCGTCTCGTACGGAACGGCGCTCGGCGCGGTCTACGCCCACCTGTACCCGTCGCACGTCGGACGGCTCGTCCTCGAAGCGTCCGTCGATCCGACCGAGGACCTCGACGAGAAGCACGTGTCGCAGGTCAAGGCGGTCCAGGCGGCGTTCGACCGGTTCGCCGCGCACTGCGCGGCCCGTATCCGCCACTGCCCGACCGGCGACGGGCCCGAGGAGGCCGCGCGACGCATGGCGCGCCTGGCCGACCGCCTGAAGAAGAAGCCCGCCCCGGCCGGCGGCGGAAGGAACCTCGACGCCGACGACCTCGCGTACGCCGTCAGCGACCATCTCCGCCTCGGCACGGACGGCTGGGCACCGCTCGCCAAGGCCCTCACCGCGCTGATCGACCACAACGACGGCCGTCCGCTGAACAAGGGCGCGGACGACATCGGCTCCGCCGACCGCGCGGCGACCCCACGCGACAACAGCCGCGCCGCCCTGACCGCGATCACGTGCGCGGAATCCAGCCTGCGCCCGGGCTTCGATCGCCTCGACAGGGACGCAGCCCGCGTCAAAGCCGCCTCACCCGTCTTCGGCGCTGCATGGTCCACCGGCGTCTACCTCTGCTACGACTGGCCGTTCGACGGCGAGCGCACCACGCCCCAGGTGAACGCCGACGGCGCCGCCCCCGTCCTGGTGGTCGGCGGCACCGGCGACCCGATCACCCCCTACCCCGGCGCCCGCCACATGGCCCGCGCCCTGGGCGACGGCGTCGGCGTCCTCCTGACGGCCGAGGAGGAGGGCCACGGCACATACCCGCAGAACCGCTGCGTCAGGGAGACGGTCGACCACTACCTCCGCACGGGCCGCGCCCCGGCCCCGGGGACGGTGTGCCGGGGCGGCATGTCCTGAGGCTCGTACGGATCCGCCGGGCGGCCGTCAGCACACCGGTTCGCCCGTATCGGCCCCGAGCGGGCGCCACCGCACCGCCCGGTCCGAGGCCGCCTTCGGGTGGGTGCCGGTGCGGTGGTCGGGGCAGAGCGGCCGGACGATGCGCAGGTGGGCCGCGAGGTCGCTCCGGACGGCCTCGGCCACAGCGACGTGGATCCCCGGCGGCTCCGTGGCACGGACGGGCGAGCCCGCGAAGGACATGTCGCGGTGACACGGTCGATGGGCTCCCTGACGCCCCGCCAACTTCCGCGCGGACGCCATCTGCGCGTACGCCAACCACGCACACCAACCGCGCGAACGCGGCCGGGGAAAGGGCCCGTTCACCTCGAACACCTCCCGCATCCACGGAGGTGGCGGAATGCGGGCCGCCGGCTGGGAGGAGGACGCGAAGCGCACCCGGCCCTGGCCTCCTGATGCGCGACGCCGACCCGCGCTACAGCTCCACGAGCCGTTCGGAAGCGGAGGGATCCGACGCGGATCCGTAGCGCAAGACCACATTCGCGGGGCGGAACGGCAGGTCACGCAAGGCAGGTTCCATGACGGCGAAGAGCGCGTCGGCATCAGGGCCATAGGCGAAGAGCGCCACCTCGCCGCCCCCGAACTCGTTACCGTCGAACTCACCGACACCGACTCGTTCGATCGCCTCGGTCAAAAAGTTCTGGGCCGCGCGGACAGTCGACCGATCGCCCGGCTCGCCGAACCCGTCGCCAGTCAGTCGAAACCGCGCGATGACCGCGTGCTCGACGCTTCCCTGCGCACCGCCACCAGCCGTATGAGTCATGCAGGAACAATCTCACCCCGGACTGACATCAATGATTCCCCGTCCAAGGATCCGAGCCCAGCCACTTGCTAGGCGTCGAGGTAGTGGTAATCCGTTGCTGAGTCCGTAGTCAGGTCTCAGCATTCCGGGCATTTCGGCCCGAAAGGTCCGTCACGTCACCAGAGCATCAGGGGCTCGGCTTGAGTACGGTCTCCCGTTTCTGTCTGCTGCTGGTGCGGCAGGGTTGTGCCACCTGCCCGCCCCGCCTCCGCTTTGTGGCGGGGGCGGGTGGTGCGGGTCTTGTGGTCGGCTCCACGGGGCTTCGACACCGCCGGGGCGGTGTCCTGGTCTCCGGCCACTCCGGTACCAGTCGTGCAGGCTGCCGCGGCGAGGTTGCGGGCCGCGTTGGTGTCCCGGTCGATGACCAGGCCGCAGGCGTCGCATGCGTAGGTCCGGATGTGCAGCGGCAGCTTGGCTTTCACCGCGCCGCACCCGGAGCAGGTCTTGGAGGAGGGGAACCAGCGGTCGGCCGCGATGATGCGGGTGGCGTGGCGCCGGCGGGTTTTGTAGGTGAGCTGACGGCGGATCTCACCGAACCCGGCGTCGGCGATGTGCCGGGCCAGGCGCCGGTTCTTCACCATGCCGGCGACGTTGAGGTCTTCGACCACGACGGTGCCGTACTCGGCTGTCACGGCGGTGGTGAGCTTGTGCAGGGCGTCCGCGCGGAGGTCCGCGACGCGGTGATGGACCTTGTTCCGCCGGGCGTTGGCCTTCTCCCACCTGCGGGAGGGCTTCTGTCCGGTGTGCCGGTCCGGGCCTCGACGCCGGGAGACGACGCGAGAGGCGCGGCGCATCTGCTTCAGCGCGGTGCTCAGGTGCCGCGGGTTGGGGACCTCGCGGACCTCGCCCGCGCTGTCGGCCATGACGGCCAGGGTCTTGATGCCGAGGTCGATGCCTACCGCGACATCAGGCCGGGTGACCCGGAAGAGGTCCCGCTTCACCTCCGCCTGGAACGAGGCGAACCATCGTCCTCGCTCGTGGCGGACGGTCGCCGACAGGATGCGCGCGGTCCCGGCCCGGACGCGGCTCAGGAGTTTACCGGTGGGCTCGTGGACGCGGATCGTCCCGAGGCGGGGCAGGGTGACGTGACGTCCGTCGGCGTCGACACGGATCGTGCCGGTGGTGAACCGGCAGGACAGACGCGCCTTCCGCTTCGACTTGAAGCGGGGCATCCCGACCCGCTTGCCCATACGGCGGCCCTGCTTGGACTTGGCGTAGTTGTCGAACGCCGCCGCAGCGTTGGCCAGCCCGGTGGAGTACGCCTCCTTGGAGTTCTCCTCCCACCAGGAGGCGAACCTTGGGTCGGTGTCCTTGGCCGCGTTGAACGCCTTCCTCAGCGCCGGCAGCGACCACGGCCGCCACTCGGTCAGGTCCGCCTCCGGGACGCCGTATGTCTCCTCCGCGCGGCGTTGCCACCAGGAGGCGGTCACCCAGCCGACAGCCCAGTTGTACGCCGCGCGGGCGGCACCGCAGTGCGAGCGCAGCGCGTGCTCCTGGGCGGCGTTCGGGTCCAGCGCGAAGCGGTACGCCTGCACCACGAACCCGGGCCGCGGCTGGAACTTCTTCACTCGGCGGCCTCGCCGGTCGCCACAGCCACCGCGCGGGCGGCCCGGTTCTTCGCCGCGCGCTGCCCGTACAGACGGGCACACATGGAGGTGAGCACCTCGGTGACGTCCCGCACCAGATCGTCTGCGCTCTCGATCGGGTCGAGGACGACCAGGCGCCGGCCGGACGCCGACAGCGCGGCCTCCAGGTGCTCGACGCCGAACCGGGCCAGCCGGTCACGGTGCTCGACCACGATCACGGCCGTGCCCGGGTCGGCGAGGAGTCGGTGCAGCTTGCGACGGCGCCCGTTCAGCCCTGACCCGACCTCGGTCACAACTTCCGCGACGGCCAGGCCCAGTCCATTGGCGCCGGACACCACCCGCGCGACCTGCCGATCCAGGTCGGCCCTCTGGTCTGCTGAAGATACGCGGCAGTACGCCACCACGCGTCCGGACGGCTGGGCGGCCACCTCATCGACCAGCCACGTCCCGGACGGCGCCTGGCGGACCGGCACGGGCATCTTCCCGTCCTTCACCCACCGCCAGGCGGTCTGGTAACTCACGCCCTGCTGACGCGCCCACTCCGAAAGCTTCACAAGACCAAGGTACGTGAGACATCCGACTAGAGATGACTATGAATGACTAGAAAATGCGTAACAACTGTCACCCTCATTACGAGAGGCCGATCACTAGGCCGCCGTTGGGGACCCTCCACTCGCTTATGCCGTCGACGTCGTGGCTGACCAGAAACAGCCCCCGGGGTCTCTCGTCGTACGCGTCATCCTGGTAGGAGGCCGATATCTGGGCGATCTAACGCAACCTCTCCTCGAACCAGTCGAGGGACACCGCGCGGATGTCGCCCCCATAGAACGCCCACCTGACGTTGTTGTACTGCCGAGCGGGGAAGGCCCAGCCCCCACTGTAGGTGTGCTCCGGATCGTCTGCTTCCACGATCTCCCTGATCTGGGCCAGCTGTCCGGCGTCACACTCCAGCCAGCCCCTGACCGAGACCATGGTTCCCACGGCGGTTGCTCCTCATTCGGTGGCGCGCTGCCCTGGCGCACGGTTCCTATGCGCTTGCACGCTAGGGGCGACTTGCTCGTTCACGCAAAGGGATTGACAGGTGGATCAGCCGCCTCGGGTGAGCGCGCGTCATCCACATCCGGTCGGCCCCCGCGATTTTGCGCTGGGCTCTGCCGCCGCCCCCGACTGGCCCCGGCTGACCGGACCGACCGGCGTGTTCTCCCGCCGTAGCCGGCTCCGTCAGCTCACCCCGCAAACGCGTTCAAGCCACCCCCTCATCCCTTCCGGGGGGCGGCCAAGATACGACGGCAACCGGCAACCAGTGATCGTGAGTTGCACTTGCCGCAGGTGCGGTGGTGGGGCGGATCGGCGTCGGCTGCCCGACCAGGGACAGGGATGCGTAAACGCAGCCGGAGGCCCGATCTTGTGTCACCGTTCGCAGTGCGCCTCTTCGCGTCCCTGCTCAGATCGGTCAACGGCGCACCCGATAGCGCAGGTGAAGCACCCGGTTGCCCTGAATCACCATGTCAGGATCCTCCAACAGGTGCTGCGCGTGGACCGACCCGAAGTAGCGCTTGCCGGACCCGAACACGACGGGTACGACGTCCATGCGCACCTCGTCGATCAGGCCCGCGGCAAGCACCTGGCCACCGACGTCGCCGGCGGCGACCTCGACCAAGCGGTCACCCGCAAGCTCCTGCGCCTTGGCCATGGCTGCCTCGACGCCGTCGACGAAGTGAAACGGCGCCTCGGGGTCCCAGCCCTCGGGTTCCGGCCGGTGCGTCACGACGACCACGTGGTCGATCCCGCCCGGAGGCTTCCCGTCCCAGCCGTCCGTCAGGTCGAAGACGTGGCGACCGACGAGTGTCACCCCGATCTGGTCCCAGTACGGCCGGGTGTAGTCGTAGGACGTCTGCGACACCTTCACCACGCCGCTCTCGTCCAACGGCACGTCACCGCTGGACAACCAGTCGAACAGCGGTCCGGGCTGGTCATTCTCGTCCGCGACGAAGCCGTCCACCGACACCGAGCTGTACATGACCACCTTGCCCACGGGGCTCTCCTCTGCTTCGGGGTGCCCCAAATTAGCGTGCCGTGAGCTGTCGTTCTTGTAAGGAATCAATGGGCCCGGAACTCGTGGCCGAAGTGGGCCTGTTCGAAGTAGCCTGCGCCACAGGCGAGGTCGCCTCAGTCGATCGGTCGGGCGGGGTTGATCGCGAACAAGCAAGTCAGCGCACTGCAACACCTCGCCGGGGGCTGTGTGCTGAGCTCCTGGCGTACGTCCCGGCAGCCCAGCCGGACACCGGGCTGCCCGGACTCCGTGTCGTACGGTCTGATGTCGCGGCTGCCCACCGTCCGCAACGGATCTCACCGAACCCGGCGGTGCCGCCGGTACGGCCGAAAGATCGGAACCGATACCGGGAATCAGGCCGCGACGAGCTCCTGCTCGCGGTCCGGCGTCTTGACCTTGGGTTTCTTGTTCGGGAGCGAGAGCCGGAAGACCTTGTGCCACGCGGAGAACACCTGCTTGGGCAGCGGCCCGGTGACGTACTCCAGCTCGTACTTCTCGAACAGGGCGCGTACCTTCACCGCGACCTCGGCGTACCGGTTGCTCGGCAGGTCCGGGAACAGGTGGTGCTCGATCTGGTGCGACAGGTTGCCGGTCATGAAGTGCATGGCCTTGCTGCCGCTGATGTTCGCCGAGCCCATCATCTGGCGCAGGTACCACTGGCCGCGCGTCTCGCCCCTGATCGACCGGCGCTCGAAGACCTGTACGCCCTCGGGGAAGTGCCCGCACATGATCACCGAGTGGGTCCAGATGTTGCGGACCAGGTTGGCGGTGAACGTGGCGGCTAGCGTGGGGAGGAATGAGGGACCCGACAGCAGCGGGTGGATCACGTAGTCCTTGAGCACCTGCTTGCGGATCTTGCGGCCCACGGCCCTGGCCCGCTCGCGGAACTCCGGGTTCTTGCGGCGGCGCTTGTGCAGGTTCTTGCCGAGCTCCAGGTCGTACGCCGCGATGCCGTACTCGAAGAAGCAGGCGTTGAGGAAGTTCCACAACGGCTGGCCGAGGTGGAAGGGGTGCCACTTCTGGTCCTCGTCGACGCGCATGATGCCGTAGCCGAGGTCGTTGTCCTTGCCGATCACGTTGGTGTACGTGTGGTGCAGTTCGTTGTGCGAGTGCTTCCACTGCTCGGACGGCGAGACGTGATCCCACTCCCAGGTGGTGGAGTGGATCTTCGGGTCCCGCATCCAGTCCCACTGGCCGTGCAGGATGTTGTGGCCGATCTCCATGTTGTCCATGATCTTCGCCACGGACAGCCCGGCGGTACCGAGGACCCACGCGGGCGGGAAGATCGAGAACAGCAGCACGCCCCTGCTGACCAGCTCGAGTTTGCGCTGCGCCGAGATGACCTTGCGGATGTAGGCGGCGTCTTTCTCGCCGCGGCCGGCGATCACCTCGTCGCGGATCGCGTCCAGCTCGCGGCCGAGTTCCTCGATCTGCTCCGCGGTCAGGTGGGCGGTGGGGTCGATGGCGGTCAAGGTGCTCCTACCGTTCGATGTCGCAGGGGCCCGCCGCGGCGGACACGCAGGTCTGGATGAGGACGCCCGGCTCGGCCTCGGTGATCTCACCGGTGCGCAGATCGCGGACGGCGCCCGCCTTGAGCGGCGTGACGCAGCCGAAGCAGATGCCCATGCGGCACCCGGAGGGCATGAGCACGCCGGCCTCCTCGCCGATGTCCAGCAACGGCGTCGCGCCGTCCGCGTCGACGGTCTTGCCGGTGGTGCTGAAGGTGACCTCGCCGCCGTCGCCGGCGACGACGATGCTGGGGCGGAAGCGTTCGGTGTGCAGGCGCTCTGGGACGCCGTGCTCGGTCCAGTGCTCTTCGGCGGCGTCGAGCAGGCCCGAGGGCCCGCAGGCCCAGGTCTCGCGCTCGGCCCAGTCGGGCACGAGTTCGTCGAGACGGGCGATGTCGAGCATGCCGTCCGTGTCGGTGTGCACCTCGGTGAGCCGCAGCTTCTTGTCCGCGACCAGGTCGTGCAGTTCGTTGCGGAAGATCACGTCTTGCGGCTGTGGCGCGCAGTGGACCATGACGACGTCGTCGAACTCGGTGTCGCGCAGCATGCCCATCACGGGCGTGATGCCGCTGCCGGCCGTCAGGTAGAGCACCTTGGCGGGCTTGGCCTGCGGCAGCACGAAGTCACCGGTCGGATGGTCGAGCTGGATCAGCGTGCCCGGTTTCGCCCTGCGGACCAGGTGGTTGCTGACCTTGCCGTCCGGGATCGCCTTCACGGTGATCGTGACGCGGGCGTCCTCGCGGTCTGTCGGTGAGGTGATGGAGTAGGCACGCCACAGGCGCACGCCGTCGACGTCGACCCCGATCCGCACGTACTGACCGGCTGTGTGGCCGCGCCAGCCCCGTCCCGGTCTGATCACGACAGTCGCGGCATCATTCGTCTCGGGGTTCACGGCCTCGATGCGCCCGCGCAGGTCAGCGCCCGTACGCAGCGGGCTGACCAGGTCGAGGTAGTCCGACGGCAGCAGCGGCGTCGTGACCATCTCCAGCAGTTTCCACGCCCTGCTGCGGAGGGTTGCACTCGTCATGACTCCAGCTTGCTGCGCCTCAAGGCGTAAAGTCCTGACCGCAGGACGTAAATCTGGTCGGCAGAATTGTTCGCAGGGAACAAAAACGTGAACCATGCAATCCGGAGGGCCAGCGAACTGGCCCTGGACGAGACGACGGTCACCGCACTACGGGCCGCGCTGAAGAGCACCGCCGACGAGGTCGTCCAGGCGATCATCGACGAGGTCCCTCCCTACGCCAACGCCCTTTCGGGCCGCATGGGCGGCACCATCCGCAAAGCCGTCCGCACCGCCCTGGGGCACTACCTGGACCTCGCGAGCGGGAACGCCACGGGCGGCGACGGCGGTGACGCAGCCTACGAGCTGGGCCGCGGCGAGGTGCGCGACGGCCGATCGATGGACGCCCTGCTCAGCGCCTACCGCGTCGGCGCCCGCGTGGCCTGGCGATGCCTGGCAGCGGGTGCCGTACCCGCAGGTCTGCCCGCCGCCGAGGTCGCCA
Source organism: Streptomyces sp. NPDC059371 (assembly GCF_042751995.1). NCBI lineage: Bacteria > Bacillati > Actinomycetota > Actinomycetes > Kitasatosporales > Streptomycetaceae > Streptomyces > Streptomyces sp. NPDC059371. Next base: position 79,574 of record NZ_JBHYXD010000030.1, read on the forward strand.
AGTTTGCCGAGCTGACCTTCGCCTACATCGACGAGCTCTCCGCCGCGAGCGCCGCGGGCCACGCCGACGAACTGGCTGCCCAGGGCAGGGCCCACGAGCGCCACCTGGAACACCTGGCCCGCGACCTCCTCGCCGGCGCGAGCCCGGACGTGCTGCTGGCCTCTGTTCAACGGGCCGGGTGGCAGCCTCCGGCTTCACTGACCGCGGTCCTGCTGCCCGCTGCTCAGGCCCGGCCTGCCTACCGCGCGCTCGACCCGAGCACCCTTGTCCTCGACGATCTGCCGGACGCCACCGGTGTGCTGCTCGTCCCCGATGCCGACAGATCACATCTCTTGCGGCAGCTGACCGACCGCACCGCCGTGGTCGGCCCGGCCCGGCCGTGGACTCGAGCGTCCGCCTCGTACGCACGAGCCGTACGCGCGCGCTCCCTGTCCTCTGATATTCGCGACACCGAAAACCACCTGCCCGAGCTGGTGCTGAGCGCCGACGCGGACGCGTTCGCAGACCTGCGTGCCCGAGCTCTCGCACCGTTGCGGACCTTGCCTGTCGCGACCGCACGGCGGCTGGAGGAGACCTTGCGGGCGTGGCTGCTGCACCAGGGCAGACGGGACGAGGTGGCGGCGGAGTTGTTCGTCCATCCCCAGACGGTCCGGTACCGGATGTCGCAGCTGCGGGAGCTGTTTCCGGATCTCGCATCGCCACACCGGGTTCTTGAACTGACGCTGGCGGTCGGTCTTCGGGTCACCTGACGCGGACTTCGACCGTCCACGACCGCGTCCGGGTCCACGACCGCGTCCGCGAGCGGTCCAGGAATCGTGCCTCGTTCTCGGTGCCATCAGGTGGTTCATACGGCCCAGGGAAGAGCGGTATTCGCCAGCTGAGACCGGGGGTTGATGTGAAGCCCAGACAAGGTCTCGGGAAGCCCGTTGGGGGCGCTGTCTCTGAGAAGCGCGGTGGCGGATACGACACGACTGGATCTGGTGGACGATGCGCACCGGCCGCTCGTCGACGCGCTCATCGAGCACTGGTCGGCGATCTGGGCAGCTATGTCCTGGAAAACAGCTTTCATGTCGTCGTGTAGGGCGCCGTCCTGGCACGAGCTGACCCACGGGCGCACGGCGGGCTGCAACTGAGTGACCGGCGGGGCGGCCAGGCCGGGTCACGAGGGGCGGGGGGCCGGGCCGCCCCGCCGGGGGCCACCGTGGTTCTGCGACGGCCCCGTACCTCCCTTCCGACAGGTCAACCGGACGACCGACCCGGTCGGCCCGGCACACCGCGAGGGATGAGGGGGATGGAATGACGGAACGTCAGGAGCTTCCATGGCGAAGCGGGTTCACCGACCCCGTGAGGACGCGGAGTTCCATTTCATCCTCGGGATGAGCGGAGTTCCGGTCTTCGGCTACTTCACCGGGACATGGCCCAAGGCAATCGAGCCCTGCCGGGTGATGGACCTCGTCGTGGGTGGCATCGCCGACGACTACACGGGCCGCCTGACGGCGTCCGTGCCGACATCACGCGTTGTCCGGCGGCAACCGAGCGATACGGGATAACAGGAGCCCCGTCCTACGTCCTGCTGAAGGAGGGAGAGGCGGTGGCGCGCGGCAAGGGGTCCTATGACCATCGCCGAGGTACGGAAGTTCCTGGACGGCCACCTCTGAGCGCGGCGGGCTCTTCGGCGGTGCCTCCCTGGTCGGCTTCCTGATGTTGCAGGCATTCGTCGCCGCCGTGATCGCGCCCGTGGCCCTGGTGCTGCCGGTGTGGGCCGCGGCCCTCATCGTCACCGCCGTGCTTGGTGTGATCGCCGTCGTCCTGGCCTTGAGCGGGAAGAAGCAGATCGGCAATGCCGCCCCTCCGACGCCCCAGAGCGCGATCGAGAACGTCAAGGCCGATGTGGCCGAGATCAAGAGGAGCGCACACCGATGACCCAGACGCCCGCCGAGCGGCAGAGCGCGCCCAGCCCCGATCAGCTTCGTGAACAGATCGAGCACACCCGCCGCGATCTCGGGCAGACCGTCCAGGCCCTCGCGGACAGGACCGACGTCAAGGCCCGCGTCCAGCAAAAGGCCAGCGCACTGAGGGAGCAGGCAGTCCTCGAGGCTGGCGAGCTCAAGGCTCAGGCCGCGAAGGCCGCCTCTCAGGTCCAGGGCAAGCTGCCCGACTCGGTCAAGGACAAGGCCGCCCAGGCGACCGGGCAGGTCCGCGCCACGACGGCTCGGGTCGGTCGGATGTGGGACGAGAAGGCACCCGAACCCCTGCGGCAGAAGACGGCTCGGTCCGCGCAGCCGGCGCGGGACCACCGGACGCTGCAGACGATGATGGGGCCGGGTCCGGCGCGATTTCGAGAACCGCGACGGCCGCACAGAAGCCTGAAGGCAGCGCATACGACGCTACATTCACCCGAACGGGCCACGACAACAGCGCGGCTCATCGGCCAGAGACCGTGAGGACCACTCCGTCCTCGTCGCCGAACCGTACCGTCTTCAGGTGCAGGTCGGCATCGGTCAGGAACATGCCAGCCGCCACGCCCGTGGCCACAACGGCATAGTCTCCGTCAGTCGTTCGCGGGGGAGAGTCTCGGGGATGCCCGGCGGGTGAAGGGTGATCACTTCGCGGCGATGCAGCGGGAGGTCCAGGCGAGCTCGTGTTCCGGCCCGGTCCCGGTACCCGCCACCCGGCGAGCGCTCGCAACACCGTGATCGGGACCGCCCCGACCGGCGAAAACGCCGCCGCGTCGCTACTTGGGCCCGGGTTGCGTCGGACAGTTCCGACGCGCTGTCTTTCGGCACGTTGCTTGACAAACGGCAATCCCGCATGAAGGCCGCGGAACTCGCTATGCCATGGGCGGCCATGTGCACACTGAGCCTGCAGACCATCCGCTCTATACCCCGCCTCGTACCGAGCACCATTGCTGGTGCTCAACGGCAGCGGGTAGGGGATCTTCGTACCCGGCTGGCCCGTGCTGAGGAGTTCGCGGGTCATCCCCTACAGGCAAATTCGCGGTCTTTCCCTACGGGTAAAGTTGATACAGAGAGGAGAGGGAGCTTGCTCTGGGTGCACATTGCCTCAGATGCTTCGGCAAGGTTTCCTTCTCCAGGGGCTGTCCCGTATCGGGGTGCAGTGGGAGTGAGGTCCTCCGCACCACACCGGCCAGAAGAGGCACGCGATGGATCCATGGCTGATCTGGTTGATCATCGCGGCCGTGTTGGCTGCGGCCGAGATCTTCACCGTTACTGCTGCGCTCGGAATGCTGAGTGCGGCCGCGTTGGTCACGGCGGGGTCCGCCGCGGTCGGACTGCCACTGCCGTTGCAGTTCTTGATGTTCTCCGTCGTAGCGACAGCCAGCGTGCTGTTTGTGCGTCCCATTGCGCTGCGCCACATTCTCCAGCCCCAGGCGGAGAGGTTCGGCGTAGACGCGCTGATCGGCAGAGGTGCGTATGTCGTCTCGGAGGTGACGGGTCTGGGTGGCAGGGTCCGCATCGATGGTGAGGAGTGGACGGCCCGCGCATACGACGAGACGTTGGTGATTCCTCCTGGAAAGATTGTCGACGTCATGGAGATCAGCGGCGCTACCGCGATTGTCTACCCCCGGGACTGAAACCATGGAAACCTCGGCGTTCTTGATTGCCGGCCTGATCGTGGCGCTGATCGCGGTTTTCACCGTGGTGCGGGCGGTCCGGATCGTGCCCCAGGCGCGCGCTCGTAATGTCGAGCGGCTCGGCCGCTACCACCGGACTCTGAATCCCGGCCTTAGCCTAGTAATCCCTTACATCGATCGCGTTCGCCCGGTGATCGATCTGCGCGAACAGGTCGTTTCCTTCAAGCCACAGCCTGTCATCACCGAAGACAATCTGGTTGTCGAGATCGACACCGTTCTGTATTTCCAGGTCACCGACCCACGCGCGGCCTTTTACGAGATCGCAAATTTCCTTCAGGCGGTCGAGCAGCTCACCGTCACCACCCTGCGCAATGTCGTGGGGTCCATGGACCTGGAGAAGACGCTCACTTCACGAGACACCATCAACAGCCAGCTTCGTGGCGTGTTGGACGAAGCCACCGGAAAATGGGGGTTGAGGGTCAACCGGGTGGAGATCAAGGCCATCGACCCTCCGCAGTCCATCAAGGACGCCATGCAGAAGCAGATGCGAGCCGAGCGGGACAAGCGGGCCGCGATCCTCGGGGCTGAGGGGCAGCGCCAGTCGCAGATCCTCACCGCCGAAGGCGACAAGCAGGCTGCCGTCCTGCGTGCGGAAGGTAATCGGACCGCTGCGATCCTCCAGGCCGAGGGCCAGTCCCGGGCGATCGACGAGGTGTTCCAGGCCGTGCATCGCAACGATCCCGACCCCAAGCTGCTCGCCTACCAGTACCTTCAGACGCTGCCCCAACTCGCGCAAGGCTCGGGCAACAATTTCTGGGTGATCCCCAGCGAGATCACCTCCGCACTCCAGGGCGTGTCCCGCGCCTTCAGCGAGGTGTTGCCTCAGTCACCGGCCACGCGCGAGAAGCCCCCGGACGACATGGTCGCCCAGGCCGCGAACGACAAGGCTCAGGCGGAAGAAGCCGCAGCCGCGGCCCTCGCCGACGCAGCCAAGGCCGAGGGTGATGCACTCCCGTCTCACCCGCCTCGCTGAAGCCAGTTCCGGTGGGTTCATACGGGCTCACCGGAGACCGCAGGCGGGAGCTCTTACGAGGCCTACGCGGTCACCGAGACGGAAGCTGCGGAACAGGCTCTGGAGGCTGATGCTAGCCCGCAATGCCGGGCTGGGAACCGTGCCCGCTACGAGTAGATGGGATCATGACCGACAGGCCGGTCACTGAGCTTTTTCAGAGTGGCCACTGATCGGGTGATGGCTGGGCCGAAGCACGCTGGTTGTCACATAGGCGGGCTTGCTATCGCTGTGGCCGGGGCTGCATGCGTTGGACTTGACCGGCTGAACACCGTTGTCACCGAAGCCGGTTGAGGCGGCCAGGGGTTGTCAGTGGCTGGTGACAGGATCACCGGCATGGTTTTCGTACGTACTACTCCGCCGCGGCCCGTGGACGTGACCGCGGTCTTTCCCGAGCTGGTGCCGTTGGCGCGTCCTGCGATTCGGCTGCATCCTCGTCCCGGGTCGCCTTCGGTCGGGGAGAGCTCGGTCGGGGGGCCTTTGCTGTGGCCGGTGGAGGAGCCGTGGCCGCACTGCGAAGCCTCGCACCTGCACCGTGACAGTGGGTTCCGCGAGTCACCGGACGACGTGCGGCTCATGAGGCGCATGCGGGCTCGGTGGCACGGTGATCACGATGGTCCTGGGACAACACCCGAGGAGGCGGCGGTCAAGGAGCGGAACGCCGCGAGGCTCGCGGAGCGGCTCGACGCCGGCCCTCCGTTGCCCGCGGACTGCCCGGTCCCCATGCTGCCCATGGCCCAGCTGTATCTGCGCGACATACCCCTGCTGCGGCCGCCCGGACAGGCCGATCTGCTCCAGGTTCTGTGGTGCCCCTACGACCACGATCCGGATTGGAAGCCGTCGACCGCACTGTTCTGGCGGTCCGCCGCCGAGGTCGGCGACATCCTCGTCACACCGCCCGAGCCGTACGAGGTGAACTATGAAGGCTATGTGCCGGAACCGTGCGTGCTGGCACCGGAAGAGATCGCCGAATACCCCGACAGCCTCGACCTGAGCCCGCAGATGCGGCTGATGGTGGAGGACTGGAGCAGATGGCAGGCAGCCGGCGCCGGCGTGGACAGCTCCTACGCGGAATACCCGCGGGACTTTTATGACGAGCATCTGGCTGACTCGCCCGGCTGGAAGGTCGGCGGCTGGCCTCCATGGGGCCGCACCGACCCCTACCCCCGGTACTGCACTGTCTGTGATGTGCAGATGGTCCCGCTGCTGACCATCGCCTCCTACGAATGGGACGGCGGCGAGGGACACAGCTGGGCGCCTCACGAAGACCAGGCCGCCGTCAACGCTGCCGGTCGCTGCTGTGGCCAGCGCCCCTCGCAGCCGACCAAGGTCGAAGTCGGCAGCACCGACAACATGCAGATCTACGTCTGCCCCATCTCTCCCGAGCATCCGCACACCGACCTGATCCAATGAGCTGCCGGGCCTGTCACACACCCTCCGCCGTCGGTGGCAGAAGTGCCGCCGCGTCAGGGTGTGTGACAAGCCGTTCGCCTCACGGCGGCGGGACCCGCAACGCACGAGGCTCCTGTGCCGTTGGGGGAGATGTTCGAAGTCCCAACCCGTCGGCGCAGGAGCCTCGTTGGTTCCCCACCCTGCCGCACTCGACCTGCCGCACGCGCTGGTCGAGTGGGTCACCATGCTCACCGTAGCCCGTGAGGGTGACCGCCGCTGTAAGCTCCCACCGCACCAGCGCGCGCTGGTCGCCTTGGTGTACCTGCGCAAACACGACACCCTCGCGCAGATCGCCGCCGGCTTCGGCATCTCGGTGGGCACCGCCCACGCCTACACCCACACCGTGGTCGACCTGCTGGCGGTGCGGGCACCTGGCCTGCTCAAAGTCCTGCGTGAAGCCGACCCGGACTTCGTCCTGCTCGACGGCACCCTCGCCGCATGCGACCGCCTGGGCGGTGGCCGGACCGACTACTCCACCAAACACCGACGCCACGGGGTGAACGTCCGGGTCGTGACCCACCCAGCCGGCCGGGTTCTGTGGTTTTCACCCGCCCTGCCAGGCCGGACCCACGACCTGACCGCAGCCCGCACCCACCGGATCATCCGGATCTGCGAACGCTAGGGCGTCCCGATCCTCGCCGACCGCGCCTACCTTGGAGCCGGCCCCTGGGTGACGACACCGGTCAGACGCCCACCCGGTCGTGACCTGTCACCGACCCAGCGCACCGTCAACCGCGCGCTGTCGGCAACGCGGGCACCGGTCGAGCGAGGCGTGGCCCGCCTGAAGTCTTGGCGGATCTTCCATCACGCGCGCTGCAGCCCAAATCGAATGTCGTCAATCGCGGCTGCGGTCCTCACCCTGGAGCGGCAACGCTGAAAGAGCTCCCTACGTTGTTCTGCGGGATGCGGTGAGCCCCTCGTATGGTTCATCCACCCAGGGTGCCGGGTGTGGTTCAAAATGCTCTGCCGCTTGTGGCTTTCAGTGATTGGCCGCCCGGTGCCCCACGACGACTCGGCTACCAATTAGGAATCGCGAATGATCGCTGAGTAGGGAATCGACAGCGAGGTCGTCCGTCGGGAAGCGCCAGCAGCACTGCCCGTTACTCCGAATCGTCTGGGGAGTCCTGACGTTTGGCTCGTGTGGCGATCTCGGCGTCGCCGGCCTGTGATGGGGTTCTATCCCGCGGGGGCGAGCTCAGGAGGCGCGCAGCAGGGCGGATCGCGTTGGCTCCGAACTTGGCGGGATGCGGTCGCTGACCTCTTCTGCGACGAGGCAGCCTTCGTGTGTCTGGTCGAGGTTAATCTGCTTGGCGACCTGGTCCGTGGCGATCAGGTCTTCGCCTTTCAGAGTGATTCCGGTGATCTGAGGCCCGCTGAAGTCCAGCCGCGTCGATCAGCCGGTACGCCATCGCCCCGTGAGGCCGTCATCGTGTGCTGAGGCCGGCGAGAGTCTGCGGGTCTTCTTCCGGGTCGTGCACCCGGCGAGCACAGGATCAGGGAGGCCGCGGCCGCCTGGTTCCGGCGGCGCAGCTGGAGGGCGAGGGCGGTGGCGACCGTCTCGAGGAGGGCCGCGCGGCTAGCGGTACCGTCCAGGGCGTGCCGCGGGAAAGCGCGGCGGATGCTCGCAGTGGCGGTCGGAGTGCCTGGGACGACAGGGCGGGGGTCGATACCGCGGCCCGCTCGGGAGTCTGTCGCCTCACCCAATATCGGCATCGGAGGTTGGGTTCCCTCAATCGCGTCGTACACGGCTTGATGCTGCTCCGCTGGGAGGCCTCGCGGAGCACGTCCCATCCCTTGATGCCCTCCGGCGGCGGAGCCGCGCGGTGAACCGTCAGCCTCACGCACGCGCCTTCCGCCGACCTGCTCGGAATGCAGCGGCGGTTGCGTCCTTTCACCGTGGGTACCTGGAGCGGGCAAACTGTATGGGATCAGGAGAAGTAGAGATGACTTTCGGAGTCGCCCCCCGCCATCCGTCCCTGGCCTCAGGGTGCAGGACGCCGGCTCGCTCATCAGGGTTCTTCAGCAGCGCCTGCACGCCCTCAAACGATCGCCGCCTGACACTCGGAGAGTCCCTGCCGTGGGGGCCGCAGACCGCTTGTGAAAGGACTACAGCGTGGGCTGTGCCAACGCGATCGCCCATCTTGGTGCCCTCGACCTCGTGTACAGCGGGGTGATCGAGGACCCGCGGCGGCGATCAGGACATCGGCTCGGCCGCCGAAGGCCTCCAGATGGAGCAGCTGCGTGATCTGGAACAGTTCAGTCGTTCGTACGTGTGCACTGGAGACGGTCGACGGCACGCTCGCCACGGCGGGCGCTACCCCCGAGACGAAAGCTCAAGGCAGTCAATTGGCCAGTGAGGTCAATGGCAGGATCCAGCGACGGGTTCTGACCGGATCGGCTCGTGGGTGTCGCCCGTAGGCGATCGCGTTCTGCGGAAATCCATACGGACTCGGTGCTGGTTCCGTGAAAGGGCGCGCAACTACTGGCCCACGGCGCACGGGCTTCCGGACAAGGGAAAGGTGAATGATCATGTCTGACAAGCCGCTCAACGGTCACCGCGTTCTGGTACTTGTCACCAACTACGGGGTTGAGCAGGACGAGTTGCTAGTACCGGTGCGCCGACTACGGGAGGACGGCGCGGACGTCACCATCGCAGCCGTGAACCCAGACCCTATCCAGACGCTCGTCGGCGACCGGGATCCCGGCGAGACGGTGGAACCCACCACCACGTTCGAGACACTGGATCCCAGCACCCATCAGCTGCTGCTGGTCCCTGGCGGCACCATCAATGCCGACCAGCTCCGCCTGCAGCCCAAGGCCCTCGACACGATCAGGGCGTTTGCGGCGTCGGGCCGCCCGATTGCCGCGATCTGCCACGGACCCTGGGCGTTGGTGGAAGCCGACGTCCTGAACGGCAAGACCCTGACCTCCTATCCATCGGTACGCACCGATGCCCGAAACGCCGGGGCCAAGGCATGGGTCGACGAGGCCGTCGTGAGCGACAGCGCGAATGGCTACACGCTGGTCACGTCCCGGACGCCGAAGGATCTCGACGATTTCCTCGGCGCCGTCGGCAAGGCCCTGGTCGGCTCCTGAGCGCAGGGGCGCCGCCCGGGGCCGCGCGCCTGGTCCGTCGCGCGTGAGGAGCGAGGCTCCCGATCCCATGCGACCGAGACGGTGTCTTGTGTCGAAGCCGGGTACACGGCATTCATGATCGACGAAGCGGACATCGTATTGTCCGTTTCGTCCGACGGTGCCCTGTGGGTGACGGTGGCGGGCGTCGCCGTGGTC
>NZ_JBHYXD010000031.1:0-9429 GCF_042751995.1 Streptomyces sp. NPDC059371
GGTCACACCCCGGCCGCCCGCGCCGCTTCGTACACCTCGGCCGCCACGTCCTTCAGCTCCTCGGCGTCCCGGACCACGCTCTGCAGGTCGAGGAAGATCTCGTCGAGGCCGATCTCGGCGTGGGCGACCAGGTCCGCCACGATCTGTCCGACGTCACCCTGGAAGGGCTGCCGGTCGTCGCCCGCGTACGGCTTGGGCGTGTAGCGCGGGTTCGTGCGCAGCACGGTCCGCAGCGGCCGGGTGCGCCCGCGCTCGGCGGCCAGGTCCTGCAACCGGCGCCACTGCGAGGCCAGTTGCTCGACGCCCATGCCGATCGGCATCCACCCGTCCGCGTGGTCGACGAGCCGGCGCCGGGCCTTGCCCGTGTTGGCGGCGAGCAGGATCGGGATCGGCCGGGCCGGCTTGGGGCCGACCACGGCCGAGGCGATCCGGGTGAGGGTGCCGTCGTAGACCACCGGGTCGGGGCCCCACACCGCGCGGCACACCCCGATCACCTCGTCCAGGGCGTCGCCGCGCTCCTCGAAGGGCCGCGCGGAGGCGGCCGCGTACTCGTCGAGGGACCAGCCCGTGCCGAGGCCCGCCACGATCCGGCCGCCGCTGGCCGCGTCGAGCGTGGCGAGGGCCTTGGCGAGCTGGAAGGGGGTGTGCAGCGGCGCGACCAGGACACTGGTGCCGAGCTCGACGCGCTCGGTGACCGCGGCCGCGAGGGCCAGGGTCACCAGGGGGTCGGCGACACCGCGGTAGGAGTCCGGCCAGGCCAGTCCCTCGACGCCGTACAGCCCCTGGGTCGGGGGGTCCGGGAACAGGGCCCGCTCGAAGACCCACAGGCTGTCGAACCCGATCGACTCCGCGGCGCGTGCCACGCCGGGCACGTCCCGTCCGAGGTCGTAGTGCTTCATCTGCGGGAGGGTGAGGCCGAGTCGCGTCGTCATACAGGTGTACTCCTTCGCATCCGGGTGTGCCGGAAGGTCAACGTACAGTGAGCGTCCGGTTGTTCCGGCGAGGGCCGCGTCGCGTGGCCGGATCAGTCCGGCAGGGGAGTGAGCAGCATCCGGCCGGCCAGGCCCACCGCCGCGTCGAGACGGTCGCCGAACTCCTCGGCCAGGTCGGGCAGTCCGCGCAGCGCCCACAGGGCCCGCGCCGCCGCCCAGGTGGCCTCGCGGGCCCGCTCCAGACTCCAGGAGCCGAGCAGATGGGTGAGCGGATCGGCGATCTGGAGCAGGTCGGGTCCCGGCATCAGCTCTTCGCGGACGCGTTCCTCCAGCGAGACGAGGAGATCGCCCACGCTGTCGAACTCGTCCTCCAGGTCGGCCGGTTCGCAGCCGAGCGTACGACAGGCGTCCACCACGGCGAGCGCGAGATCGTGCCCGATGTGCGCGTTGATGCCCGCGAGCGCGAACTGCAGGGGCCGTACCCCCGGATGACGGCGGAAGCGCAGCAGCGGCCGCCAGCAGGCGGGTGCCGGGCCCTCCTCTGCCACCGCCAGATAGCGCTCCGCGAACCGCACGTCCAGCGCCGCCGCGGCCTGCCGGTCGGGGAACACCCCGGCGTCCAGACGACGGTCGAACTCCTCGGTGACCGTGAGGTAGACGCGGTTGAAGACCGCGAGGCCGTCGCGCTCGGGAAGCGTCGCGTCCAGGGCGCGCATACGGGCGACGACCATGTCAACAGAAGTGGTGAGCTGTGCCGACTGCGCCATGAGGGCAGCGTCCCAGTCCTAGGGTGGCCCGCGTGCCGCCGGGCCGACGGCTTCCCCAGAACGGGGGAACGCGGCCGGGGCCGGAGTGGGAGAACCGTACGTGTCAGGCTCACGTGTCCAGTGGCCCGTCGAGCGCGGGGCCGAGCGCGGCAGGTCCGTGGGGCGCGGTGTCATGGTCGCCGTCGCCTCGGTCGTGGTGGCGGCCGGCACCGTGACGGGGACGGTGTCCGCGCTCGGGCATGCTTCGAAGGACGCGGGACCGCCGTTGGCCCGCTCGTCCGCCCCCTCGCCGTCCGGCGCGCCGACGGCGGCGGGCGGTTCGGCCACCCCGTCCCCTCCGAAGCCGGCCTTCCCGGAGCCGGCCGCCGAGCCCTCGCCGAGCGCGCGGAGGCCGCGGGCCACGGCGCCGCCCGCCCTCCTCTACCGTCACCCCGACTCCCAGGTACGCGCCTGGGTCGACGCCCATCCCGGTGACGCCCGGAGCGCGGTCATCGCGTCCCGGATCGCCGGCCGGCCGGCCGCGGTGTGGTTCGCGGACTTCACGCCGTCCACCGTCACCGCGCGGGTCGGGGCCGTGACCTCGGCCGCCGCCGAGCGGGGCCGGGTGCCGGTCCTCGTGCCGTACGCCGTCCCGCGGCGCGACTGCGGCGGCGCCTCGGAGGGCGGGGCGCCCGACCTCGCCGCGTACGACGGCTGGATCGACGGCTTCGCGGCGGGGCTCGGCTCCCGCGAGGTCGTCGTCGTCCTGGAACCCGACTCGATCGCCGAGTCCGACTGCCTCACCGAGGGGGAGCGGGCCGGCCGCTTCGCCTCCCTGGCCCGCGCGGGGCGGGTCCTGAAGGCGGCGAACCCCAGGGCCCGGGTCTACTACGACGCGGGCAACTCCGACTGGAACCCGGCCGCCGCGCAGGCCGCGCTGCTGCGGCGGGCGGGCGCGGCCTCGGCCGCCTCCTCCGACGGCGTCTTCAGCAACGTCTCCAACTTCAACCGGACGGCCGACGAGACCGCCTACGACCGGCGGGTCCTCGCCGCGCTCGGCGGCCCCCCGGGCCTCGGCGCCGTCGTCGACACCAGCCGCAACGGCAACGGCGCCGCCCCCGGCGGGGAGTGGTGCGATCCGCCGGGCCGCAGGATCGGGCCCGCGCCGACCCTGAACACCGGGGAATCCGGGATCGACGCCTACCTGTGGGTGAAGCCGCCGGGGGAGTCGGACGGCTGCCGGGGCGAACCGGGAACGTTCTCGGCCGAGTACGCCTATGAGCTGGCGCGCTGATCCCCGGGCCCGTCGTACGCCGACGTCCCCGAGTCGAGCAGCGGTTCCTGCCGGAGGTGGGCCGGGGCCATCGCCCGCAGCGCGTGATAGCCGGTGATCACGACGATGGTGCCCAGCGCGATGCCGTTCAGCGAGAAGTTGTCCGTGAACTTCAGGGTGACGCCGCCGATGCCGATGATGATGCCCGCGGCGGCGGGCACCAGGTTCAGCGGATTGCGCAGGTCCACCCGGGCGTTGAGCCAGATCTGCGCACCGAGCAGGCCGATCATGCCGTAGAGGATGACGGTGATGCCGCCGAGGACACCGCCCGGGATCGCCGCGACCACCGCGCCGAACTTGGGGCACAGCCCGAAGAGCAGGGCGAAGCCGGCGGCGGCCCAGTAGGCGGCCGTGGAGTAGACCCTGGTCGCGGCCATCACGCCGATGTTCTCGGAGTACGTGGTGTTGGGCGGGCCGCCGACCGCCGTGGAGAGCATGGAGGCGGCGCCGTCCGCGGAGATCGCGGTGCCCAGTTCGTCGTCCAGCGGGTCGCCGGTCATCTCACCGACGGCCTTGACGTGCCCCGCGTTCTCCGCGACCAGCGCGATGACCACCGGTAGCGCGACGAGGATCGCGGACCACTGGAACGCCGGTCCGTGGAACGACGGCAGTCCGATCCAGTCGGCCCGCTCGACCCCGGAGAGGTTCAGGCGCCAGTGGTCGGTGACCTCGCCGCTCGCGTCCGCCGCGTGGATCCGGCCGAAGATCCGGTCGAAGGCCCAGGAGATCGCGTAGCCGAGGACGAGGCCCATGAAGATCGCGATGCGGGACCAGAAGCCGCGCAGGCACACCACGGCCGCGCCGGTCGCCAGCATGGTGAGCAGCGCCGTCCACTGGTCCTGCGGCCAGTACGTGGAGGCGGTCACCGGCGCCAGATTGAACCCGATCAGCATGACGACCGCGCCGGTCACGATCGGTGGCATCGCCGCGTGGATGATCCTCGCCCCGAACCGCTGGACGGCCAGACCGACCAGGAACAGCGCCACGCCGACCACGAAGCACGCGCCGGTCACCGTGGCGCTGGTGCCGCCCTGCGCGCGGATCACGGCGGCGACGCCCACGAAGGAGAGCGAACAGCCCAGGTAGCTGGGCACCCGGCCACGGGTGGCGAGCAGGAAGATGACCGTCGCGACGCCGGACATCATGATCGCGAGGTTGGGGTCGAGCCCCATCAGAACGGGGGCGACGAAAGATGCCCCGAACATCGCCACCACGTGCTGGGCACCCAGCCCGAGGGTCCGGGGCCAGGAGAGGCGTTCGTCGGGGCGGACGACCGCTCCCGGGGCGGGAGTCCGCCCGTCGCCGTGCAGTTTCCAGCGCACGCCTAGGTCCATGGTGCGGGTTCGCTTTCTCTGTACGTGAATATGTCCGGACCATTGTCACGTCCCACCTGCCGCTCTACGCTCAACCGGTCCACCTCATGAACAACGTTCATATGTATGATCGGAGTGTTCTGTGAGCGCACGATCCAGACTGAGCCTGACGATCGCGGCGGCCGCGGTCGCCCTCGCGTCCCTCGCCGTCCCCTCGGCGTCCGCCCGTACGACGTCCCCGCCCGTCCCCCCGGCGTCCGCTCGCGCCGCGTCCGCGGCCGGCCCCGCGGTGTCCGGGCGGGCCGCGTCCGAATCGCCGGAGACCGTGGTCCTGGACGGTGACCGACTGCGGCGCACCCGCGCCCGGGTGGAGAAGGGCGACCGCCGACTCGCCCACTCCCTGCGCGCGTTGACGGCCCGCGCCGACAACTGGCTGGACCAGGGCCCCTGGACGGTCGTCGACAAGCCGAAACCCGCACCCGGCGGCGACGTTCACGACTACCTCAGCCAGGCTCCCTACTGGTGGCCCTCGCAGCCGGCCACCGCCGGCAACCCCTGGGGGTGCCCCTACGTCCAGCGGGACGGACAGCGCAATCCCGAGGTGGACACCGGCACCGACCGCCAGGACGTCGAGAAGGTCTTCGACTCCGTCTACGACCTCGCGCTCGCCTGGTACTACACCGGCGAGAAGCGGTACGCGGTGAAGGCCGGCCAGGTCCTGCGCACCTGGTTCCTGGACCCGGCCACGCGGATGAACCCGAACCTGGACCACGGCCAGTTCATCCCCTGCAAGTACGACGGCCGGGCCATCGGCATCATCGACTTCTCGCAGTCCTACACGAGCGTCCTCGACGCGATCGCCCTCCTGGACACGGGTGCCCCCGGCTGGTCCCGGCGCGACCGGGCCGCGATGCTCGCCTGGAACACCGGCTACCGCGACTGGCTGACGGACAGCGCCTTCGGCAAGGAGGAGGGCGCGGCGCGCAACAACCACGGCACCTTCTACGACATGCAGCTCGCCGCCCTCGCGTACGCCACCGGCGACAAGGACCTCGCCCGCAGGACCGTGCTCGCCGCGGGCGCCCTGCGCATCGACCCGCAGATCGCCGCGGACGGCGGCCAGCCCCAGGAGCTCGCCCGGACCCGGAGCTGGCACTACTCGACCTTCGACCTGGTCGCGTACACCCGGCTCGCGGCCATCGGCCACAAGGTCGGCGTGGACCTGTGGGCGTACCGGGGGCCGGACGGCCAGAGCCTGTTCAAGGCCGTCGACTACCTGCTGCCCGCCGCGACCGGAGCCGAGCCGTGGAGCCGTCCCGAGCTGGAGTTCCACCGCTTCGCGGCGAGCGATGTGGTGCACGCCGCGGCCGACGCGGGAGACCGGGCCGCGCGGGCCGCCGTGCCGGCGCTCGAAGCGCCGCCCGGCGGTGATCTGTGGGAGCTGCGGCCCGCCGCCGAGCAGCTCGACTCGATCGCGGGCTGATCCCGCCCGGACGAGGTTCCTGAGCGTTTGCTTAGGATGGGGGTGTCCTTTCAGCCAGGCCCGCCCCGTGCGCGCGCCGCAGCACGCTCCAGGAGCCCCGCCCGTGACCGCCGAAGCACCCGTCGCCCCCGCCCTCCCGTACGGACGGCTTCTGCCCGTCACCGTCCACTTCGACGACCTCGACGCGCTCGGGCTGCTGCACAACGCCCGCTACGCGGTCCTGGTCGAGCGCGCCTGGACCGCGCTGTGGAACGAGCGCGGCTTCGGCTTCGACGGCGACTGGGAGGCGGCGGGCGACTCGTGCAACGCGGTCAAGGAACTGCGGATCAGCTACGAGGCCCCGGTCAGCCGCCCCGGCCCGTACGCCGTCCACCTCTGGCTGGAGAGGCTCGGCAACACCGGGCTGACGTACGGCTTCCGGTTCTGCTCCCCCGACGGCGCGGTCACCTACGCGCACGGAACCCGGGTGCTCGTCCGGCTCGACGCCGGGACGCTGCGCCCGACGCCGTGGAGCGACCGGTTCAGGGACGTGGGCCGGGAACTGCTGCGCTCGGAGGGCTGACCTTCGGGCTGACGCGATCCCCGGCGCGCAGCACACCCGCGAGCGTGACCAGCCCGAACGCCAGGATCGTGACCAGCCCGAACGACACCATCAGGTTCGTCGCCTGCGCCACGGACCCGATCAGGCTCGGCGCGATGAGCCCCGAGGTGTACGTGATGGTGGCGACGCCGGCGATGGCCTGACTGGGGTTGGGGCCGCTGCGCCCGGCCGCCGCGAAGCAGAGCGGCACGACGACCGCGATCCCGAGCCCGAGCAGCGCGAAGCCGCCCATCGCCACCGCCGGATGCTCCGCGACGACGATCAGCAGCCCGCCGAGCACGGCCAGTACACCGCCGGCCCGCACGGTGCGAACGGCGCCGAAGCGGTTCACCATCGAGTCGCCGGCCAGTCGGGCCACCGCCATGGTCAGCATGAAGCCGGTGGTGGAGGCCGCGGCGAGACCGGCCGAGGTGTCCAGCCGGTCGCGCAGATAGACCGCCGACCAGTCCAGGCTCGCGCCCTCCGCGAAGACCGCGCAGAAGCCGACCGCGCCGATGAGCAGCGCCGACCGGGGCGGCAGCGCGAACCGCGGCGGCGGCTCCTCGTCCTCGGTGGGCTTGAGGTCGAGCACCCAGCGGCAGGCGACCAGGCCGAGGAGCGTGAGGGTCGCGGCGGCCAGGGCGTGATGCAGGCGCGCGTCGGCGCCCAGATGCGCGGCGAGCGTGCCGGCCGCCGCGCCGATCAGCGCGCCGCCGCTCCACATGCCGTGCAGCCCGGACATGATCGACTTGTCGAGGCGGTTCTCGACCTCGACACCCAGCGCGTTCATGGCGACGTCCGCCATCCCCGCCGTGGCGCCGTACACGAACATCGCGACGCACAGGGTCGGCAGGTTCGGCGCCAGGGACGGCAGGATCAGGGCCAGCGTCCACAGGGCGATGAGCCCGCGCAGCGCCGTGCGGCTGCCGAAGCGGTGGGTGATGCGGCCGGCCAGCGGCATCGAGCAGGACGCGCCGAGCGCGGTGAAGGCGAGGGCGAAGCCGAGCTGCCCCGCGCTGACCGACGCGTGGTCCTGGATCCACGGCACACGGGTCGCGAAGGACCCGGTGACGGCTCCGTGCACGGCGAACACGGCCGCCACGGCGTACCGGGCGCGCCTGACCTCGCGTTGGTCGTGGACGACTTCACTCATGCTCGGGCCCCTCCCCGGTGATGGTTCCACGGCGTGCGGCCGTAAACTATCAGGAACCCTGCCTGATAAATAGATGACCGCTCACCGCCCGGTCGTCCGGCGGCCTCGGCGATCTGGGAGGATTCCCGCCATGCCCGCATCCCCGAGCACCGCACGGGCCATCAACGACCGGCTCGCCCTGCGGCTGCTGCAGCAGGAAGGCCCTTTGACGGCAGGGCGGTTGAAGCAGCTCACCGGACTGTCCCGGCCGACCGTCGCCGATCTCGTGGAGCGCCTCACGGCCTCCGGCCTCGTCACGGTCGTCGGGGAATCGGGGGAGCAGCGGCGCGGCCCGAACGCCCGGGTCTACGGGATCGTCGCGGACCGCGCCCACCTGGCCGCACTGGACGTCCGTACGGAGGGAGTCTCCGTCGTCGTCTCCGATCTGGTCGGCCGAGTCCTGGCCGAGGCGTCCGCGCCCATCGGGGAGGGCGCCGGGACCGGACCGGCGGTGGAGCAGGCGGCCGCGCTGGTCGAGCGGGCGGCGAAGGAGGCCGGGACCCTCGGGGCGCCGCCCCCGCGCGAACGCGACGGCGGGTGGGGCAGGCTGCACACCGTCGGCATCGGGGCGCCCGGCCTGATCGATCCCGCCAGCGGTGAACTCCGCAACTCCACCGGCCTGCCCGAGTGGCACCGGCGCCTGGTCGCGGCCCTCCAGGAACGGCTCCCCGAGGCACGCGTCCTCGTCGAGAACGAGACCAACCTCGCGGCCATCGCCGAACAGCGGGACGGCGTCGCCCGCGACCGCGACACCTTCGTCCTGCTGTGGCTCGGACACGGCACCGGCGCCGCCGTCGTCCTGGACGGCGCCCTGCGCCGCGGCGCCTCCGGGGGAACCGGGGAGATCGGCTTCCTGCCGGTGCCGGGCACCACGACCCTGCCCTCGGCGACCGACTGCGGGGGCGGCTTCCACTCGCTGGTCGGGTCCGCGGCGATCGCGGAGCTGGCGGCGCGGTACGGCGTCTCGGCCCGGCCCGAGGGCCATGAACCGCATGCCGCGGCGCTGGTCCGGGAGGCGATGGCGACCCCCGGCTCCGCGACGGCCGACGGCTTCCTCGGCGCCCTCGCCGACCGCCTCGCCATCGGGGCGGCCTCCGTCAGCGCCGTGCTGGACCCCGGCTGTGTCGTCCTCGGCGGAGAGGTGGGCCAGGCGGGCGGCGAGGAGCTCGCGGCACGGGTCGGGCGACGGCTCGCCGGTATGTCGCCGCTCCCGACCGAGGTGCGCGCGAGCACGCTGGGCGGCGGCGCGGTGCTGCGTGGCGCCCTGCTGATCGCGCGCGACGGCGCCCAGGACGAACTGTTCGCACCACCGTCGTCCCGGTAGGACCGGTCGCTCCGCCGTCGTTCCGATGGCCCGGTCGCACCGCCGTCCCGGTGGGCCCGGCGCGGGGCCGGCTGGAGACCCGGCGGCGGGGCAAGGGCCTTCGTCACCGCCGCCGGGTCGATCGTGGGGGGACCGGCAATGAATGATCACGCAGTCTTGATCGAGGACATTAAGAGGACTAGACCAGAGCGTCAATAGGTATGGACCAGTTGCGGGAACCTGTGACCTGCCCCAAGGCCGCGCGGGGCCAAGGAGGTTGGCCGGGGGACCGTTCCGCGGAAGTCCATGCCGAGCCGCTGTGAGCCACCCCACAGAGGTGCGGCCGTATGACCTTCGTTCGGGCGTGGCACACTGGCCATGTACCAGAAGCAGCGCACTCCGGGGTCGGTGTAATTCCGAACCGGCGGTTATAGTCCGCGACCCGGGGGGGGGGGGGGGCCCCGCCCCCCCCCCCGGGGATACTCTCTCGAACGCTCTGGACGTCAGAGAGTGTGGGGAGCGCGGGGGGGGCGCGGCGAGAGAGGGG
>NZ_JBHYXD010000031.1:9439-46792 GCF_042751995.1 Streptomyces sp. NPDC059371
GTGCCACACGGCCATTTAACCAGACCCAGCCCACACCGGGGTCGGTTAAATACCCACCCGGCGTTTATAGCCCGCCCCCCGCCCGCTACCCGCGGCCGCTTGACCAGGTGGAATTCCTGGACCGACGGTTAAAGTCCGGATGGGAGGCAGTGCGCGGCGGGCGGGCATTTCGTGCGCGCTGCCGTTTGTTGCTGCTCGTCCTTCGGGACGGGTGTCCTTTCGGCGTCGCTCCCGATGTGCCGCGGTCCGCTCATTATGTCGTCATCGACAGCCCCGGAGTCCGTGCCCCATGAGGCAGGAGGACCCGGGAAGTGTTCACCGGAATCGTCGAAGAGCTGGGTGAGGTCACCGCCGTCGAGATTCTCGACGACGCCTCGCGTTTCCGGCTGCGTGGCCCCGTCGTCACGCAGGGCGCGCAGCACGGCGACTCCATCGCCGTCAACGGAGTCTGTCTCACCGTGGTCGAGCACGAGGGCGACGAGTTCACCGCCGACGTCATGGCCGAGACCCTGGACCGCTCCAGCCTCGGGGCCCTCACCGTCGGCTCCCGCGTCAACCTGGAGCGGCCGATGGCCGTGGGCGAGCGCCTCGGCGGCCACATCGTGCAGGGACACGTCGACGGCACCGGCGCGGTCATCGAGCGCAAGCCGTCCGAGAACTGGGAGATCGTCAAGATCTCACTGCCCGCCGACCTTTCGCGCTACGTGGTCGAGAAGGGCTCCATCACCGTCGACGGCATCAGCCTGACCGTGGTCGACGCCGGCCCCGACTTCTTCACCGTCAGCCTCATCCCCACCACCCTCGACCTGACCACCCTGGGCCACAAGCAGCCCGGGGACCCGGTCAACCTCGAGGTCGACGTCATCGCCAAGTACGTCGAGCGCCTGCTCGGCGCGCGCGGTGAGCAGCCCGGCGGTCTGCCCGGAACCCAGGGAGCCGGCCGGTGAACTGGCTCAACTCCGAGGCCTTCGTGCTCCTCGACCAGCACATCATGTGGTCGGACATGATCGGCAACGTGATCGGTCTGATCGCCCTGGCGCTCGGCTGGCGGCGCTCCGTGTGGAGCTGGCCCGTCCAGCTCCTGTCCGGGGTGGTCCTCTTCGTCGCGTTCTTCGGCCACCTCACCGGCAGCGCGGGCAAGCAGGTCGTGGTCATCGCCGTCGCCCTGTGGGGCTGGTGGCAGTGGAACCGCGGTGAGGGCAAGGACGGACGCGTCTCCGTACGGTTCGCCACCTGGCGCGAACGCGCGTACATGGCGGGCGCCGCGGTCGTCGGCACCCTCGCCGTCAGCGGCCTGTTCCACGCGTACCCGACGCTGTCCTGGGACCCCTGGCCCGACGCGTATATCTTCGTCGGCACGATCGTCGCCATGTACGCGCAGGCCCGCGGCATGGTCGAGTTCTGGTTCGCCTGGCTGTTGGTCGACCTGGTGGGCGTTCCGCTCAACTTCGCCAACGGCTACGCCTTCTCCGGTTTCGTCTACGTCCTGTACGGCGCGCTCGTCCTGTGGGGCATGCGCGACTGGTGGCTGCGCTCCCGTGAGGCCGGGCAGCCCGTCATGGAAGGAGCCCCGGCATGACAACGGCGCCGGTTTGGTACAGCACCGGGCACGATCAGGATGCCTCGGACTTCGCGCTCGACCCCGTCGAGCAGGCCATCGCCGACATCGCGGCCGGCCGTCCCATCGTCGTCGTCGACGACGAGGACCGGGAGAACGAGGGAGACCTCGTCGTCGCCGCCGAGATGGCGACCCCCGAGATCGTCGCCTTCATGATGAGCGAGTGCCGCGGACTGATCTGCGCGCCCATGGAGGGCGACGAACTCGACCGGCTGCGTCTGCCGCAGATGGTCGACGACAACACTGAGTCGATGAAGACCGCGTTCACGGTGTCGGTGGACGCGTCCGCCGCCCACGGGGTCACCACCGGCATCTCGGCGGCCGACCGCGCCGCCACCCTGCGACTCCTCGCGGACGGTGTCTCGGCGGCCGACGACTTCGTGCGCCCCGGCCACATCTTCCCGCTGCGCGCGCGGCCCGGAGGCGTGCTGGCCCGCAACGGCCACACCGAGGCCGCCGTCGACCTGGCCCGGCTGGCGGGACTGCGTCCGGCCGGAGCGATCGTCGAGATCGCCGGCGAGGACGGCCGCATGCTCCGGCTGCCCGAGCTGATCCCCTTCGCCCGCAAGCACGGTCTGACGATCATCTCCATCGAGGACCTGATCGCCTACCGCCGCACCGCGGAGCGCACCCTGGCGGACGAGACCGGCGCGGCCCCCGCCGCTCCCACCGTCCGGCGTGAGGCCGAGGTCCGTCTCCCCACCGCCTTCGGCGAGTTCACCGCGTACGGCTACCGCTCCACCGCCGACGGCGTCGAGCACGTCGCCCTCGTGCACGGCGAGATCGGCGACGGCGAGGACGTCATCGTCCGCGTCCACTCCGAGTGCCTGACCGGCGACGTCTTCCACTCGCACCGCTGCGACTGCGGTCCCCAGCTCCAGACGTCCATGGAGCGCATCCAGACCGAGGGCCGGGGCATCGTCGTCTACCTCCGCGGCCACGAGGGGCGCGGTATCGGCCTGCTCTCCAAGCTCCGCGCGTACGAGCTCCAGGAGCGCGGCCGGGACACCCTCGACGCCAACCTGGAACTCGGCCTGCCCGCCGACGCCCGGGACTACGGCGCGAGCGCGCGGATCCTGGAGGACCTCGGCGTCCGCAGCCTGCGACTGATGACCAACAACCCCGACAAGACCGACGCGCTCGTCCGGTACGGACTGCGGGTCACCGGCCGGGAGCCGATGCCCGTCCAGGCGGGCGAGCACAATCTCGGCTATCTGCGGACCAAGCGGGACCGGATGGGACACGACCTGCCCTGGCTCGACCCGGTCACCGTGTCGGCCTGCGGGAGCCAGTGACCCGTACGACCGGCACCACCGCACGACACAGCACCACCGGCACCGCGGCACCACCCGTGCGCGGCGCCGGCGACACGGCACCAACCATCGGCAACACGGCACTATCGGCAACACGGCACAGCGGGACTGAAGGAGAGACGTGAGCGGCAAGGGTGCACCTGAA
Source organism: Streptomyces sp. NPDC059371 (assembly GCF_042751995.1). Classification (NCBI taxonomy): domain Bacteria; kingdom Bacillati; phylum Actinomycetota; class Actinomycetes; order Kitasatosporales; family Streptomycetaceae; genus Streptomyces; species Streptomyces sp. NPDC059371. The sequence continues at coordinate 12,516 of NZ_JBHYXD010000031.1, forward strand.
CTGTCCGTACGCAACTGCGGCGACCTGCGGGTCGCGGTCATCGCGGCACAGTGGCACGACAAGGTGATGGACGGTCTCGTCGACGGCGCGCTGCGCGCCCTGCACGAGCTGGGAATCGACGAGCCGACCCTGTTGCGGGTCCCCGGCAGCTTCGAACTGCCGGTCGCCGCCAAGGTCCTGGCGGGCCGCGGCTACGACGCCATCGTCGCGCTCGGCGTCGTCATCCGCGGCGGAACCCCCCACTTCGAGTATGTGTGCCAGGGGGTCACCCAGGGCCTCACCAAGGTCTCCATCGACACCGGCGTCCCCATCGGCTTCGGCGTGCTGACCTGTGACACCGAGGAGCAGGCCCTGGACCGCGCGGGCATCGAGGGCTCCAACGAGGACAAGGGCCACGAGGCGGTGACGGCCGCCGTGGCGACCGCGGCCACCCTCCGCTCAGTATCTGAACCCTGGCACTGAGGCAGGGCCCCGAGCGCGTAGGGTGAGGACCACCATGTCCAAGAAGACGTTCGAGGAGCTCTTCACCGAGCTCCAGCACAAGGCCACCACGGGCGATCCCGCCACTTCGCGCACCGCCGAGCTCGTCGGCAAGGGCGTTCATGCCATCGGCAAGAAGGTCGTCGAAGAGGCCGCAGAGGTCTGGATGGCCGCCGAGTACGAGGGCAAGGACGCCGCCGCCGAGGAGATCTCGCAGCTCCTCTACCACGTCCAGGTGATGATGGTCGCGCGCGGGATCTCCCTGGACGACGTGTACGCGCATCTGTAGGGGCGCCCTCTCAGCAGCGCCCCCGCACCAGCACGTCCGTCCGTCCCATCCACCCCGAACACCATCGAGCAAAGGAAGCCGACCTCATGCTGCGCATCGCCGTCCCCAACAAGGGTTCCCTCTCAGGACCTGCGGCGGACATGCTGCATGAGGCCGGCTACCAGCAGCGCCGGGAGTCCAAGGAACTGCGGATCGTCGACCCGAACAACGAGGTCGAGTTCTTCTACCTCCGCCCCCGCGACATCGCGATCTACGTCTCCTCCGGCCGGCTCGACATCGGCGTCACGGGCCGGGACCTGCTGGTCGACTCCGGAGCCGACGCCGAGGAGATCCTCCCGCTCGGCTTCGCCCGCTCCACCTTCCGCTTCGCCGCCAAGCCGGGCACCGCGAACGGCATCGCGGACCTGAAGGGCAGGACGATCGCCACCTCCTACGAGGGCATCGTCGCGGGGCACCTCGCCGACCACGGCATCGACGCCTCCGTCGTGCACCTCGACGGCGCCGTCGAGACCGCCATCGAACTCGGTGTCGCCGAGGTCATCGCGGACGTCGTCGAGACGGGCACCTCACTGCGCAACGCCGGCCTGGAGATCTTCGGCGAGCCGATCATGAAGTCCGAGGCCGTCGTCATCCGCCGCGTCGGAGCCGGCCCCACCGAGGACGCGGAGCCCAAGGTGCAGCAGTTCCTGCGCCGCCTCCAGGGCGTGCTGGTCGCGCGGACCTACGTGATGATGGACTACGACTGCCGCGCCGAGCACCTGGAGAAGGCCGTCGCGCTCACTCCCGGCCTGGAGTCGCCGACCATCTCGCCGCTGCACAACGAGGGCTGGGTCGCCGTCCGCGCCATGGTCCCCTCCAAGGAAGCCCAGCGGATCATGGACGACCTGTACGAGCTCGGCGCGCGTGCCATCCTGACCACGGCCATCCACGCCTGCCGGCTCTGACGGGATCAACGGACATGTCGGACCTTCCCCCTCTTCCCATAACCTTCCGCCCCTCCCGTACCCGGGCCGTGCTGCTCACCGCGGGCGCCTCGATCCTTGTGGTCATCACCACGGTCGCCATGCTTCTGGAGCAACTCGGCCCGGGGGAGCGGGCGAGCTTCATCTTCACCGCCGCGCTCCTCTTCGGAGTGCTCCTGCTGCTCTCGCGGCCCAAGGTCGTCGCCGACGAGAGCGGTGTCACGGTCGTCAACATCGCGAGCCGCCGGCACCTGGACTGGGCGGAGATCGTGCAGGTCAACCTGCGTCCCGGCGACCCCTGGGTGTTCCTCGACCTCAGCGACGGCACCAGCCTCCCGGCTCTCGGCATCCAGCCGGGCGTCGCCCGGCAGCGCGCCATCGAGGACGCCCGCGCCCTGCGCGCGCTGGCCTCGGCCCGCGGAATCCAGGAGCCCGACGGGCACCGCGGTGAACATCGGGGCTGACTCTCGGCCCTCCACCCTGCCCTGAGAGCCCATGTCTTGATTAACCTGTCGGCGGAGGCGTTTTTCATCGCGCCTCCGCCTCCGATGTGCTCCAGCCCTCAGAGGCCCCCTGCTACCCGAGGAGTGACTCCCTCCAGCGATGGACGGATCGTCCTGTAGTACCTGCGCCGCCCCCTTCCGACATAGCGAGGCGGCGGCATGACCATCCCCCTGTTGCTCCTTGGCGCGGCGTTCCTGCTGATTCTCGCCAACGGCTTCTTCGTGGCCGCGGAGTTCGGACTCGTCACCGTCGAGCGTCCCGAGGCCGAGAAGGCCGCGGCCGACGGCGACAAACGCGCCGCCACGGTCGTCGAGTCGCTCAAGGAGCTGTCCTTCCAGCTCTCCGGCACCCAGCTCGGCATCACCATCACCTCGCTCGTCGTCGGCATGCTCGCCGAACCGGCCCTCGCCCAGCTCCTGGGCGGCCCGTTCGAGGCGGTCGGACTTCCCGAGAGCGCGGTGCCCGGCTTCGCCGTGGTTACCGGAATGCTGCTGGCCTCGGCCGTGCAGATGGTGATCGGTGAACTCGTGCCCAAGAACTGGGCGGTCTCCAAGCCGCTCCAGGTGGCCCGTTTCGTCGCCGGCCCGCAGCACGTCTTCTCCCGCCTCTTCCGGCCGGTCATCGCCGCGCTGAACACGGTCGCCAACCGGCTCGTCCGTGCCCTGGGCGTGGAACCCGCCGAGGAGCTGGCCTCCGCCCGCACCCCCGGCGAACTCATCTCCCTCGCGCGCCACTCGGCCCGCGCCGGCGCCCTGGAGCAGGACACCGCGGACCTCTTCGTCCGCACGATGTCCCTGGCCGACCTCACCGCGCAGCACGTCATGACGCCGCGGGTGAAGGTCAGCGCCCTCCAGTCGTCGGCCACCGCCGAGGACGTGGTCAACCTCACCCGCGCCACCGGCCTGTCCCGCTTCCCCGTCTACCGGGAGCGGATCGACGAAATCGTCGGCATGGTGCATCTCAAGGACGCCCTCGCGATCCCCTCGCGCGACCGGCTGCGCACCCCCGTCCGCCGGATCGCCCAGGCCCCGCTGCTCGTCCCGGAGACCCTGCCCGTGCAGCCCCTCCTGAGGCGGCTGCGCAGCGAACAGCCCATCGCCGTCGTCGTCGACGAGTACGGCGGCACGGCCGGCGTGGTCACCCTGGAGGACATCGTCGAGGAACTCGTCGGCGAGGTCCACGACGAGCACGACGACGTGCAGGGCGAACAGCCCGAGCTGGCGGCCGCTCCTCCCGAGGACGGCAGGCCCGCCTGGGACGCCGACGGAAGCTGCCGGGTCGACATCCTGCGCCGCATAGGCCTCGACGTGCCCGAGGGGCCGTACGAGACCGTCGCCGGCCTCGTCGCCGACCTGCTCGGCAGGATCCCGGCCCCCGGTGACAAGGCCGAGCTGCCGGGCTGGCGCCTGGTGGTGCGGCAGGTCGGGCACTACCGTGCCGAACGCGTCCGGCTCGTGCGTACCGCGCTCGCCCCGGAGGCCGTCCGATGAGCATGCTCCAACTGCTGCTCGCGGGCCTTCTGGTGCTCGCCAACGGCTTCTTCGTCGGCGCCGAGTTCGCGCTCGTGTCCGTACGGCGCAGCCAGATCGAACCGCTGGGCACCGCACGCTCCCGGCAGGTCCTGTACGGCCTGGAGCGGCTGCCGCAGATGATGGCGGCGGCCCAGTTCGGCATCACCATGTGCTCGCTGACCCTCGGCGCGGTCGCCGAGCCCACGGTCGCCCATCTGCTGGAGCCCCTCTTCGCGGCGGTCCACCTGCCGGACGGGGTGATCCACCCCCTCGGTTATGTGATCGCGCTGGCCCTCGTCGTCTTCTTCCACCTCGTCATCGGCGAGATGGTCCCGAAGAACCTGGCGATGGCCGCGCCCGAGAAGACGGCCCTGTGGCTCAGCCCCGGACTGGTCGCCTTCGCACGGGTGTGCCGCCCGGTCACGGTTGCCCTCGGCGCCTGCGCGCAGGTCATCCTCAAGCTGTTCCGGGTCGAGCCCAAGGACGAGGTCGAGGCGGTCTTCACCAGCGAGCAGCTCAACCGGCTCGTGGAGGACTCCGGACAGGCCGGGCTTCTCGACCCCGAGGAACAGGAGCGCCTCGAGGACGCCCTGGAACTCGGCTCGCGCCCGGTCACCGACGTCCTGCTCGACGGCGCCTCGCTGATCACCGTGGATCCCTCGGTCACCCCGGGCCAGGTCGTCGCGCTCACCGCGCGCACCGGGTACTCCCGCTTCCCGGTGGTCGCGGAGAACGGAGCCTTCATGGGCTGCTACCTCCATGTGAAGGACGTCCTCGACCTGGAGGAGTCCGAGCGCGCGGTCCCGCAGCAGATGTGGCGGCCGATGACCACCCTGCGCTCCGAACTTCCCCTGGACGACGCCCTGACCGTGATGCGCCGTGCCGCGACCCATCTGGCCCAGGTCGCCGACGCCTCCGGGAAGGTCCTCGGCCTCGTGACCCTCGAGGACGTCCTGGAGCTGCTGGTCGGTGAGGTACGGGACCCGGCGCACCGCGATGTCACGCCGGTCCGGGTCGCGGAGCCGCGCGCCGACCGGGCCGAGGAGGCGCTGGCGAGCTGACCGCGAGCCTGGGCCCCGGTTCCCGGGGGCCGTGCGACCCCTGACGGTCGTACGGCTCCGGCGGGACCGGGGCCTTCTCACATCGCCGACGGATCCTGCGGGCCCCGGCCGGAAAGGACCTCCCCGTAGGCCTGCATGAGGTCGGGCAGCCGCAGCGTCGACAGGTCGTCGCGCGAGGGTGTGCCGGGGTACCCCGACAGCCGCAGATCGCGGTACGCGCAGCTCTTCTCGTACAGGGTGCGCAGGAAGCGGCCGTTGCCGAGCTCGTCGATCCAGCCCTGGTCGACGACGTGCCCGGCGATCGAACGCAGTTCGTCCAGCGCCTCCTCGTCCCAGATGTCGCCGTTCTCGGCGGCCAGCACCTCGCCGATGGAGGTCAGTTCGAGCGGGCGGTAGGAGGGGAAGTCCACGCGGCTGGTGAAGCGCGAGGACAGGCCGGGGTTGGCGGCGAGCAGCCGGTCCATGCCCTCGGGGTAGCCGGCGAGGATGACGACCAGGTGGTCCCGGTTGTCCTCTGCCCGCTTCAGCAGCACCTGAAGGGCCTCGTCGCCGTAGGCGTCGCCCTTGCCGTAGCCGGAGTTGGACAGGCAGTACGCCTCGTCCACGAACAGGACGCCGCCGATCGCCGAGTCGATCAGCTCGTTGGCCTTCACGGCGGTCTGGCCGAGGTACTCGCCGACCAGGTCGGCCCGCTGGGCCTCGACCAGATGGTCCCCGCCGAGCAGCCCGAGCGCGTAGAAGACCCGGCCGAGAATGCGCGCCACCGTGGTCTTGCCGGTGCCCGAGGGACCGGAGAAGACGAAGTGCCGTTTCGGCGGCTGCACCGGCAGCCCCTGTCCGGTGCGCAGCCTGGCCATGTTCAACTGCGCCGACAACGCCTTGACCTGCCGTTTCACCGGCTCCAGGCCCACCATGCGCTCCAGTTCGGCGAGCGCCTCGTCGAGCAGGGCGGGGTCGGTGGGTCCCGGCGGCATCGGCTGCACCGGGATCACGGCCTTCTCCCGGAAGCCGTCCGACTGGGGCGGCAGCCCGCCGGGCGGCGACGGATCGGCGTCCGGGAGCCTCAGGTCGCGCCCCTCGGTGCCGAACAGGGCGTCCATGCCGTCCGGGCCCTCCAGCACGTCCTGGCCGATCCCGGCGAGCGTGATCGCCGCGAGGTCGGCGGCGGCGTCGTCGTACCCGTCCCCCTCGGCGATGGCGGCGAGCCGGGCCGAGGTGTCCATGAAGGAGGGGTCGACCCGGTGCACCGCCCGGTACAGGGGGAGTGCCGCGGCGGACCGTCCGGTGCCCTCGTGGGCGCGGGCCAGCCAGTACCGCAGCTCCTTGCGCTGCGGCTGTTCGCTGCGACAGCGCATCAGCGCGGACGACAGCAGCGGCTCGGCCTGTCCGTACATCTCCAGCCGGACCCTCGCCATGCCGCCGAACAGTCCGGCCTCGATGCCGAGCATGGGATCGTTGATCAGCGGATCGGTGTGCCGGACCAACTGCTCCCAGTCCTTGACCAGATAGGCGCGGCACGCGTGCAGGAACCGCACCTGGTGGTCCGCGTCGACCGGCGGCAGTCCCGCCAACGCCCGGTCCAGTTCCGGAACATGACGTCCGTCGAGCCAGTGCGATGCGTGCGCGAGCAGCAGGTCGCGCGGGCTCTCCAGTACTGGCTGGACCCACCAGCCCAGCCAGTACCAGGAGTTGAGGGTGCGCCGGTGGCGCGAACGTTGTTCGCCGAAGCGGTCGCGGTGCCGGAACATCCGCAGCAGCGCGGTCGTCGTGTCCACCCGTAGCGCGTGCAGTCCGAGCCAGCCGTCCGCCATACCGGGGTCCATCCGGACCGCGGCGCGGAACTCCTCCTCCGCCTGCGGGTAGGCGCCCATGGTGTAGGCGTCCACACCTCGCAGCCAGGCCAGGTCGGCCGGGGCCTCGGGGCCCTGCGTGCCGAAGTCCATCACGTCCCCCACAAACCGTGCCCCCGATGGTCGGGGAGTGCCTCGCGGATCAGGACATCCCCTCGCCGCCGGGCCGGTGCCCGTCGGCAGCTCTGGTCGAACGACTGTGCCACGGACGGGAGTTGAAGCGGTGCGGCAGAGCAGCCGTCCGAAGGTCGCACCGAAAGGCATGGTACCTGCGGTGGAGGGGCCTGCCGAAGGGTGCCGCACAGCCCGTTCCACGAGGTGGGAGCAGATGGGGCGCATCGCGAACGGTGACCCAGGGTGAGCGAATCACGCCGCGGGGAGTCCGGAAAGAGAGGGTGTGGGCAGAACGAAGCCCCCGATCACGGGGGAACAATCGGGGGCTTCGCGACTGCGGGCGGCTCCCGAAGGGCCGCTGCTTCAGAACGTAAGACCTGTACGGCCCCCTGGTCAAGCAGAGTTGGGGCACTGAGGCAACTTCTCCGGAGTGGGTCTTCACAACTTCAGCACGCTGCGGATGGTCCATCACGGTGAGTGATGAACTGGTCCGGTCCAGACGTCCCAGCAGGCCCCGGCAGCACCTCGTATCCCTCGGGACACTGCCGCACCACATGGTCCGCGAACGGTCGTGTGGGGTCCTCGGCGAAGTGCCGGCGCTCGGCGCGGACCCATCCGTCCCAGAAGTCGCTCTGTGCCTGCCCGTCCCGTCGCCGTCCCCGCGCCCAGGCCTCCTCGTGGGGCAACTCCATCCACAGGAGCCGCGCGAGCCAGGGCCGTAGCGCCCGGCGTCCCGCGCCGACGCCCTCGAGGAGCACCACGGGCGCGGCCGGCAGCTCGCGGACCGGTCCGAACTCCCGGGCCGTCCAGTCGTAGGCGGCGTAGCGCGCCGTCTCGCCCCGCCCGAACGGCTCGATCACCCGGCTCAGCAGGCGCCCGGTCCAGTCGAACGGTTCGTCGTGGGTGGCGATGTCGTCGAGGTGGAGCACGGGCGCGCCGCCGAGGGCCGTCGCCAGTCTCCCGGCGAACGTGGTCTTGCCGGAGCCGGCGTGGCCGTCCACGCCGATCAGACGGACGGGCCCACAGGAGGGCGGCAGCCGGCGCAGCCGCGAGGCGAGGTCGTGAATGGGGTTTCCCGGGGTGAGGTGCGGGGTCGGGGTGCGGGGTCGGCGCAGCCCTGGGGAACATTCTATCGAGACGCCGTCCACAGCGGATCCATGGGTTCAGGATGGTGTCGCATTGAACTATTGATTGAACAATCCTCAAGAACTTCGCGGCCCGCTCCGAAAAGTCCCGGCCTCGCGGAAGCGGCTATTTCGGATAGGACGTTCCAGTGCCCGGAGATGCTGAGTAGGGTTCCTGTTGCGGAACACAGGCGTCGTACGTGGATGGACAGGGGAAGATGGCCGCGGAGTTATTCGAGGGGCAGTATGTGTGGCATCCGGCGGCCGACGACCGCAGACTCGCGAGTGTCTGCACGGACGTCAGAGCCGGCCGCTATCTGAGCGCCCACGAAGCTCTGAAGGAGACCCGCTCCGACTACGGATTACGGGCCCATCGATCCCTGGTCGTCGCCTCCGAGGCCGCCGACTCCGATCTCGCCGAACGCTGGCTGGCGGAGGAGCAGACCCCCGAGGCCGCCCTGATGTGGGCCCGCGTGGCCGTCCTGCGTGCGTTACGCGCGGCCGACGCCAAGGACGACCGGGCCGAGGCCCTGGAACGCATAGCGCTGACCGCCTGCGACCGGGCCGCGCTGATGGACCGGTCGGATCCCACGCCCTGGGTCGCCCGGCTGTCCATGGCCCGGCTGCATGATCTGCGCGACCCGGCCCCGCAGGGGCTGCTGACCCAGCCTCCCGGCCCCTGGCGCCTGTTCTCCCACGTCCTGCGCCTCGACCCCTGGAACCGTGAGGGCCACCACCGGTTCCTGGCCTTCTTCTTCACGCGCTACGGCGGTTCCGTGAACGCCGCCTGGGACGTCGCCGCCTTCCTGAGCCAGCGCGCCCCCGCCTCCTCGCCGCTGCGGCTGCTGCCGCTGGTGGCCCTGGTGGAGAGCTACAACCCCACGCAACTGCTGGTCGACCGCACCTGGGAACAGCCCCAGTGGCGTTCCACCGCGCTCGCGATCTACCAGAACTGGCTGCCGGAGGTGACCGGATACCGCTTCACGCCGGTCCTCGACCTGGCGTATCTGGCGCACGCGCTGTTCATGGCGCAGCGCGAGTTCGAGGCGCGTGCCGTGCTCATGGCCATGGGGCCCTACGCCTGCCGTATGCCGTGGAGCGTCTTCGGCGAACCCGAGGAGCAGCTCTCCCGTGCCCGCCGCGCCTGCGGCCTGCCCGTGCCGGGGGCCGGCTGAGCGCCGGCCCTCCCCGATGTCCCGTACCACCCCCGAGAGAAAGGACAGCCGTGTCAGAGCGAATATCGGTCCCGAGCCGGACGACGGGCGCGGGGAAGAGTCCCGTCGCCTTCGACGACGACGCGACGCTTCATGCGATGGGATATCCGAGAAAACTCACCCGTCGATTTCAGGCGTTCGACAATTTCGCGATATCCTTCACCATCATCAACATCATTTCGGGTATTTTCTCGTCCTTCGGGTTCGGAATGAATGCCGGCGGCCCGCGCGTTCTCGTTTTCGGCTGGATCGGCGTCTCCGTGATGGTCCTCTTCATCGGTGCCGCGATGGCCGAAGTCGCCTCCGCCTATCCGACCAGCGGGGCGCTCTATTTCTCCGCCGGCAAGCTCGCCAAGCGGCACAAGGGTGCCTGGTCCTGGTACACGGGGTGGCTGAATTTCGTGGGTCAGGTGGGAGGCACGGCCGCCACCGGATACGCGGCCGCCACCTTCATCCAGGCGTTCATCGCCCTGCAGTGGCACTCGTACGAGCCGACCGCGGAGCAGACGGTCCTGATCACGGCGCTGATCATCGTGCTCCAGGGTTTGGCCAATACCTACACCGTCCAGCTCGTCGCCGTGCTCAACCGGATCTCCGTGTGGTGGCTGCTGGTCGGGCTCGTCGTGATCGTGAGCGCACTCACCGTGATGCCCGACGACCACCAGTCGGCCTCGTTCGTCACGCATTTCGCGAACAACACCGGTTTCACGAACGGGATTTACGGAGGGATGCTCGGGCTGCTGGTCACGAGCTGGACCTTCACGGGCTTCGACGGCAGCTTCCACATGTCCGAGGAAACGGTGCGGGCCACGGTCAACGCGCCGAAGGGGATCACTCGTTCGATCGGCTATTCGGCGATCACCGGGCTCATCCTGATGCTTGCCCTTGTGTACAGCATTCATGATTATGACCGGGTCGCCTCGTCCTCGGCGCCGCCCGTCCAGATTCTCATCGATGGACTTGGCATGGGCATGGCTAAGTTCATCCTGCTGATCGTCATCGGGTCCATGCTCTTCTGCGGGCTGGCCAACCTCACCAGCAACACCCGGCAGATCTTCGCCTTCTCCCGGGACGGTGCCATGCCGGGCTCCCGCTGGTGGCACTCCGTCTCGCCGCGCACCCGTACCCCCGTCAAGGCCGTCTGGCTGGCGGTCGCCTGCTCGCTGGCCCTCGTCCTGCCCGGCTGGTGGTCGCACACCGCCTTCACGGCCATCGTCAGTGTCAACGTCGTCGGGCTCTTCCTCGCCTACGCCGTGCCGGTCTTCCTACGGCTGCGGCTCGGCGACGAGTTCCAGCCCGGCCCCTGGAACCTGGGCCGCTGGAGCAGGCCCGTCGGCTGGGTGGCCGTGACCTGGATCCTCGCCAGCAGCGTGCTCTTCATGCTGCCCCAGGGCTCGCCGATCACCGGGGACAACTTCAACTACGCCTCGATCGCGCTCGCCGCGGTGCTGATCGTCGCGACGGTGTGGTGGTTCGCCACGGCACGCCGCCGCTTCCAGGGCCCCGTCAGCTACGGCCGCCCCGACGAGGTCGCCGCCATGGACCTCGTCTGATCATCGGTCCTCTCGGCCCCCGCGCCCGCGGGGCCCGAGGGTGTCCCAGGTCATGCCAGTGGTCCCGACCAATATTGGTGGGCGTGGCACGGGCCGAAGTGCTGGCAGAAGTCGCCCTCCGGCGTCCATAGTTGGCGCACAACAGAACATTCTTTGTCACACGACAGAGCATTGGGCCCGCCCGTTCCGGACACCTGGGGGTTCTCCACCCATGAGCAGAGCCGAACAGCCGTCCCGCAGAATCGTCCTGGCCGCCGCGGTGGCCGCGGCGGCGGTGGGGGCCGCAGGCCCGCCGGCCGCCGCCGCTCCGGCCCGCCGGACCAGAGCGCCCGGCGGACTGGTCGACAACCGTGCCTGGACCTCGTACAGCGACTGGCGCTCCGGCAGTGCGCGGGGCGCACGGGCCGTGCCGGGCGCCCGCCCCGGGCTGGTGTTCGGCGCCCCGGCCGGCACGACGGACTACACCGACCCGCACACCGGCAGGACCGCCACCTGGGAGTACGCGACCTGGACCTCGCCCGTCCACCGGCTCGCCGTCCCCGCCACGGAGGCCATCGCCTCCTGGAACGCGCGCACCCCGGCCGGCACCTGGCTCCAGGTCGAGCTGACCGGCACCTACTCCGACGGCACGGACACGCCCTGGTACGTGATGGGCCGCTGGGCCTCGGGTGACCAGGACATCAGGCGCACCTCCGTGGACGACCAGACCGACGGACGCAGCACGATCTGGACGGACACCTTCTCCATCGACGACGCGGCCTCCGGCCTGCGCCTCGTCTCGTACCGGCTGCGCCTGACCCTCTACCGCACCCCGGGCTCCAAGATCACGCCCACCGTGTGGCGGCTGGGCGCGATGGGCTCCGACATCCCGGACCGCTTCACCGTCCCCGCCTCGGCCCCGGGCCTCGCCCAGGAGCTGAACGTTCCGCCCTACTCGCAGGAGATCCACGCCGGTCAGTACCCCGAGTACGACAACGGCGGCGAGGCCTGGTGCAGCCCCACCTCCTCGCAGATGATCATCGAGTACTGGGGGCGCAGGCCCACAGCCGAGCAGCTCGCCTGGGTCGACCCGGCCTACGCCGACCCGCAGGTCTGCCTCGCGGCCCGCTCGACCTACGACTACCAGTACACCGGATGCGGCAACTGGCCCTTCAACGCCGCCTACGCGGCCACGTACAAGGACCTCCAGGGTGTGGTGACCCGGCTCGGCTCGCTCACCGACCTGGAGACGCTGATCGCGGCCGGCATCCCGGCCATAACGTCCCAGTCGTTCCTGAAGACCGAGCTGACGGGCGCGGGCTACGGCACCTCGGGCCACCTCATGACCGTCATAGGGTTCACCGCGGACGGCGACGTGATCGCCAACGACCCGGCCTCGCCCGGCGACGAGGCGGTGCGCAGGGTCTACAAGCGCTCCGAGTGGGAGAACATCTGGCTGCGCACCAAGCGCTACAACGCCTCCGGGAAGGTCGTCTCCGGTACCGGCGGGGTCTGCTACCTGTACTTCCCGGCGCATCCCTCGGCGCGCCAGGGCAAGGCGCTCGCGGCGGTGGGCATCCGGTGATGTGACGGCGGCCCCCGTCGGCCGGGGCCGCCCTTCCGGACGGAGCCGCGCCCGTCGGCCGGGGCCGCCCTTCCGGCCGGAGTGCCGTCCCACAGGGGCGCCTCCGGCCCGGCCGGGGCCGTGTGACGAGACGCACACGGGTGGCGGGCGGGCGGAATCCAGCGGGATCCGGAGCCGTCGGTCCGTGGACGTGACCTGGGTCTCTACCGGTGACCGCGGCTCCGGTGGCAAGGTGGTCGGGTCGGTGGGGAGCCGACGGGAGGCGGGGGACGTCACCGCACCACTACGTCAGCGAGATGCCATGACCGCGAGTTCCGCCACCGCCCCTCGTCTCGGCACCCGTACCGGAGGCCCGAAGGACGACGGCCCGAAGATCCTCGAACACGTCGTGGGCTGGATCCTCGTGGTGGTCGTGGCGATGCTCGTGACGCGGCTCGGTCTGATCTGAGACGGCGCTGCCGCCGGAGACCCAGCGGCCCGCTCCCGGGCATGACGAGCGAGACGCCGATCGCCCCCGGATGACGGTCGGCACGGTTCTGCCATACTGCCCATGTTCCGTCGGCAGTTGGAGACCAGGGCCGGAATTGAATAATAGTCAACAACGCGAGGTCGACCGTCCCCGGGCGCGGGGCACCGACCGCTCGCTGGCGCGCCGCGCCGAACTCATCGCCATCGGGCGCAAGTTGTTCGCCGACACGTCGTACGACGCCCTGTCGATGGACGACATCGCGCGGCAGGCGCACGTCGCCAAGGGGCTGATCTACTACTACTTCAAGTCCAAGCGCGGCTATTACCTCGCCATCGTCGAGGAATCGGTCGCGGAGCTGGTCTCCCGGGCCGCCGACGGTCTGGAACTTCCTCCGGTGGAGCGGGTCCACCGCACGATCGACGGATACCTCCGCTACGCCGAGCACAACCAGGCCGCCTACCGCACGATCATCGCGGGCGGCGTGGGCTTCGACACCGAAGTGCAGGCGATACGCGACGGAGTGCGCGAGGCGATCGTCGCGACGATCGCCGAAGGGGCGTACGGCAGGGGGAGGGTCGGACCGCTTCCGCGCATCGCCCTGCTCGGCTGGCTGCACAGCGTGGAGGGAGCCACCCTCGACTGGATCGGCCACCCGGTGCTGTCGCGCGAGACCATGCGCGAACTGCTGGTGAAGATGCTGGGGGGTGCGATGCGTGCCGTCGAAGAGCTCGATCCCTCGTACGCGGCCCCGCCCGACGCCCGGCGGGACAGCTGACGGAACACTATGGAGGACTAGACCACCCTGTCAATGGTTCGGACCAATTGGCGATTACCTCGGCGGCCGGCTGGATCCGGCCGGTGACCTCGGCGACGCGCCGAGGTCACCCGCGCGGGTCCGCGGCGCCCAGGCCGAACTCGTTCCGCGGATCCCGCGACGCGCCGAAGCGGCCGTCGCCGTGCGGATCCCGGCCCGGGGCGAAGCGCTCCTCCGCCCGTGATTCGGTGAGCGCGCCGAACTGCCCGTACCCGTACATCGCCGACGGTGCCGCCAGGCGTGCCCACTCGGGGTCGTGGTGGCCCGGCAGCGTGCGGCCACGATCCGCCCAGGCGCGCATCAGGGCGCGGTAGATGGGTGGATCCTGAGCCGGCGGGGGTGGCGGTGGCGGCGGTACCCAGTGAACCGATTGCGTCGGAGCCGGGACGAGGATCCGGCGCCGGTGCCCGGTCGCGGAAGGTGTGGGGCTCATACCGGGGCAACGTGCGGGCGGGCGGACAGGTCACCCGCCCGTGGAATCGGGTGTGTGTTCAGGACGGGACCCTCGCGAGCCCGGCGCCGGAACGCGCGCCGTCCGGTCCTCGCTTCCGCCGTCTGGTCCTCGGTGAATATCTGACGTACCGTCAATTCGGCCGCCGGGGGCCCTGCCTGGGTGACGCCGGCCGCCGCCGGGGGTCGCCCCTGCTCGCGGACCTCGGGGCGTTGCGTGCCCCGTCCCGCGTCTCCGCCGTGACCGACCGGACAGGTTCCAGGAGGCTTGACGTGAACGACGACCGTCCCGTCCCCCTCGACGAGTACCCCGTGCACCAGGTCCCGCTGTCCATGAAGCAGGTGGCGAGCGGCGACCGCAACGCCTACGACCGCTGCATCTTCCACATCCTCGACCACCGGGGCCGGGCCCTGCTGATCCTCGGCCTCGGCGTCTATCCGAACGTCGGGGTGATCGACGCGTACGCCACACTGCGCCTCGGTGACGCGCTGCACGCCGTCCGGGCGTCCGACGCCCTCGGCGACGACCGGATGAACCTGGCCGTGGGGCCCCTGCGGATCACCGTGGAGGAGCCGCTGCGCCGGCTGCGGCTGCGCTCGGACGACAGCTCACTGGCGTACGACATCACCTGGACCGCCGACTTCCCGGCCCTCTGGGAGCCGCACCACGTCCAGCGGCGCGGCGGCCGGCTCACCCTGGAGGGCCGCCGCTTCGTGCAGGCGGGCGGTGTCGAGGGCGTCATCCGCGTCGGGGGCGAGGAGATACCCGTCGGCGCGGGGGAGTGGACCGGCACCCGCGACCGCAGCTGGGGGGTGCGCCCCATTCCGGGGGAGGAGGGCGGCCGGCTCGCCGCCGAGAACCCGACGGAGGGATTCCACTGGATCTGGTGCCCGGTGCGCTTCGAGGACCGCTTCCTCATGGTCGTCGTCCAGGAGGACGCCGACGGATACCGCACCCTGGGCGACGCGATCCTCGTGCGCGACGGCGAGCGCGACCTCCAGCTCGGCTGGCCCCAGGCCGACATCACCTACCGTCCCGGTACCCGGCACCCCACCTCGGCCGTCGTCCACCTGAATCGCTCCGTGGACCGCAAGCCGCTGGAGCTGGGGGTGGAGGTGCTGGCCTCGTCCCCGCTCGCGCTCGGCGCGGGATACCCGCCCGCCGACGACTGGCAGCACGGCACCTGGCGCGGCCGCGGCTGGACCGACCACCGCGTCTACGACCTCTCCGACCCGGCCGCGCATCCCCTCGCCCGCTACGGGGTCACCGACCACGCGGCCCGCTTCACCCTCGACGGGCGGACCGGGTACGGGATCTTCGAGCACGGCTCGTTCGGCCGCCACGATCCGAGCGGCTTCACCGGGTTCGACTCCGTCGCGCCCTGAGAGGAGTGGCGGCATGGCCACGGCACCCCGACCGCGGACGACCACCCGTGACCCCGAGGAGCTCGCGCGCAGGCTGACCGCCTGGCTGGATACCCGCCTGCCCGGCGCCCGCGCGGTGAATCCGAGCGTCCCCGAGTCCAACGGCCTGTCCAGCGAGACCCTGCTCTTCGACATCGACCATCCCGAACCGCCGTTGCGCGCCTGCGCGTTGAGACTCGCGGCGGACCCGGGGGCGTACACCGTCTTCCCGGTCTACGACATGGTCCGCCAGTACCGCACGATGCGTCTGGTCCGCGAGCGCAGCGATCTGCCGGTGCCCCGCGTGCGCTGGCTGGAGGAGGACCCCGGACCGCTCGGGGCACCGTTCTTCGTGATGGAACGCGTCACCGGGCGCGTACCGCCCGACGTCATGCCCTATACGTACGCGGGCAACTGGCTGCACGCGGCGACCGATCCCGAACGCGAGCACCTGGAAGCCGCCTCGATCGCGCTCCTCGCCCGGCTTCACGACCAAGTCCCGCCGAAGGAGGCGGACTTCCTCGCACTGCCTGGCGACGGCAGCCCGCTGCGCCGCCATGTCGAGGCCCAGCGCGCCTACTACGCGTGGGTGACCGAGGGGCTGGCGCGGTCCCCGCTCATCGAGAGCGCCTTCGGCCGGCTGGAGGAGTTGTGGCCGGGCGACGAGGGCGAGGCGGTGCTCAACTGGGGCGACGCGCGCATCGGGAACGTCGTCTACGACGGCTTCGACCCCGTCGCCGTACTCGACTGGGAGATGGCGGCACCGGCCCCGCGCGAGGTCGACCTCGGCTGGACCGTCTACCTGCACCGCTTCTTCCAGGACCTGACCACGGGGTTCGGGCAGCCCGGTCTGCCCGGCTTCCTGCGCCGCGACCGCGTCGAGGCACGCTACGCCCGCCTCACCGGCCACACGCCCCGGGACATGGACTTCTACACGCTGTACGCCGCCCTGCGGCACGCCCTCGTCATGCTGCGCATCGCCTACCGGCAGGCGTACTTCGGCGAGGTGAGCGTCCCCCCGGACCCGGACACGCTGATCCTGCACCACGGCAGCCTGCGGGCCATGGTGCAGGGCAGCTACTGGGACGAAGCGGGCGATACCCGCTGAACGTGCCGAGCGGTCAGGCCGCGCGCCGCATCTCGGAAGTCCGCACGGGGACCGAGCCCGGTCCGCCCACGTGAGAGAACGGCTGCGTACGCCAGTTCAGTCCCTGAGGAAGGGTCAACAGGAGGGCGGTGTCCTGCTGCTGGGGCTCCGTGCTGTCGTCGGCGGACCGCGCCTCGGCGGCCGCACGGCCCGTGCCCGAGCAGACGGTGAGTCCGAACGGGTTCCACGGGGAGGCGCACAGGGCGTGCTCCGGCAGGACCTCCTCGTCCGCCAGCAGCGCGATGGGCTGCGCACAGGCCGGGCAGATCACCCGGTACATCTCGAACGTGTCGTACGCGTCGAACTCGTCACCGTCCAGGGCGTCGGATTCGACGCCCTCCGGCTCGGGTTCGAGTACGGCCTGCTGCCGCTTGAACGCGGTACGACCAGGGCGCTTAAGACTCTGCATGGGATTCTCCCCCTCGGGTGGGCCGACAAGGCACTGCGACCTCGACCACAGCAAGCACTTCCCGTCCCGTCTCCGAGGTAATCACGCGAACCTGACGGACCCGGTTGCATTCATGTGTCCTTCGTCACATGCCGTCCGCAGGTGCCCGGCGCGCGGAGGAAGGGGCGGCCGGATGGCACATTAACGACGCCTCGCCACATCACAAAGCGGGTATGACCTGCGCCGCTGAGTATCCCGGGGGATCGGCGGCCCTGTAGGTTCTTGCGCCATGGAGGAGCTGGACCGACAGATCGTGCAGCTGCTCGTCGCAGACGGGCGGATGAGTTACACCGACCTGGGCAAGGCCACGGGCCTGTCCACGTCCGCCGTGCATCAGCGGGTACGCCGTCTCGAACAACGCGGCGTCATCCGGGGCTATGCCGCGGTCGTGGACCCGGAGGCCGTCGGGCTGCCCCTGACCGCCTTCATCTCGGTGAAGCCGTTCGACCCCAGCGCCCCCGACGACATCGCCGAACGCCTCGCGGGCGTCCCGGAGATCGAGGCCTGCCACAGTGTCGCGGGCGACGAGAACTACATCCTCAAGGTGCGTGTCTCGACGCCGCACGAACTCGAGGAACTCCTCGGGCGGCTGCGGACACTCGCGGGTGTGTCGACGCGCACCACGGTCGTCCTGTCGACACCGTACGAGTCCCGCCCGCCCCGCATCTGAGGGGCCTCGGGGCGCGGTCGCGCGAACACACGGACCCGTCCCGATCGGCGGCCCGACCCGACCGGCCCGCCGTGTCGACGGCACCCGGGCGACGGCCGGCCGCCGGCAGGCGCGAGACTGTTCCCATGAGTGAGAGCACCGCCCCGTCGGACACCGTGCTGCTGCGCGGTGGAGAAGTCCACAGCCCCGCCGACCCCTTCGCGACCGCGATGGTCGTGGAACGGGGGCAAGTCGCCTGGGTCGGCTCGGAAGGCGCCGCCGACGCCTTCGCCGAGGGGGTCGACGAGGTCGTCGACCTCGAAGGCGCCCTGGTCACCCCGGCGTTCACCGACGCACACGTGCACACCACCGCCACCGGACTCGCCCTCACGGGCCTCGACCTGTCCGACGCGCCGTCCCTGGACGCGGCGCTCGCCCTCGTACGCGACTTCGCCGCCGCCCGTCCGGCCGACCGGGTGCTGCTCGGCCACGGCTGGGACGCGGCCCGCTGGCCCGGCGGCCGCCCGCCGGCCCGCACCGAACTCGACACCGCGACCGGCGGACGCCCGCTCTACCTCTCCCGCATCGACGTGCACTCCGCGGTGGCGACCAGCGCGCTCCTGGACCTGGTCCCGGGCGTCACGGCGCTCGCCGGGTACGCGCCCGACGGCCCCCTGACCCGCGACGCCCACCACGCCGTGCGCGCCGCCGCGCTCGGCGCGATCGGTGACGCCCAGCGCACCGGGGCCCAGCGAGCCGCGCTCGCCCACGCCGCCTCGCTCGGCATCGGCTCCGTGCACGAGTGCGCCGGCCCCGAGATCTCCTCCGAGGACGATTTCACCGGACTGCTGCGGCTCGCCGCCGAGGAGCCCGGACCGCGAGTCGTCGGCTACTGGGCCGACCGCGACGTCGAGAAGGCGCGAGCCCTCGGCGCCGTCGGCGCGGCCGGCGACCTCTTCGTCGACGGCTCCCTCGGCTCGCACACCGCCTGCCTGCACGAGCCCTACCTCGACGCGGACCACACGGGCCTCGTCCACCTCGACGCCGACGCCGTCGCGGCCCATGTGGTCGCCTGCACCGAGGCGGGCCTCCAGGCGGGCTTCCACGCCATCGGGGACGCCGCGGTGGCCTCCGTGGTCGACGGCGTCCGCGCCGCCGCGGAGAAGGTCGGCCTGGCCCGTGTGCGCGCCGCCCGGCACCGCGTCGAGCACGCCGAGATGCTCACCCCGGAAACCGTCGCGGGCTTCGCCGAACTCGGCCTCACCGCCTCCGTGCAGCCCGCCTTCGACGCGCTGTGGGGCGGCGAGGAAGGCATGTACGCCCAGCGGCTCGGAGTCGACCGGGCCAGGGCGCTCAACCCGTTCGCGGCCCTGCTGCGCGCCGGTGTGCCGCTGGCCTTCGGGTCCGACAGCCCCGTGACCCCGCTCGACCCGTGGGGCACCGTACGCGCGGCGGCCTTCCACCGCACGCCCGAGCACCGGGTGTCCGTGCGGGCCGCCTTCACGGCCCACACACGGGGCGGCTGGCGGGCCGTGGGACGGGACGACGCGGGCGTCCTGGTGCCGGGCGCGCCCGCGGACTACGCCGTGTGGCGCACGGGTCATCTCGTGGTCCAGGCCCCCGACGACCGGGTCGCGCGCTGGTCCACCGACCCCCGCTCCGGTACTCCCGGCCTCCCCGATCTGACCCCCGGCGGCGACCTGCCCGTCTGCCTGCGCACCGTGGTCGGCGGACGGACGGTGTTCGTACGGCCCAACGAGTGATGTCCCGGGGTGCCCAGTGCTCTTCCAGGGCCCGGCACCCCGACGTTCGACCTGCGCATCCTCGGCGCTGACCAGGGCTTTGTCGGAAAAGGCGCAGATCAAGCCAGTGTTGACAGCCTGCCGCAGGGGGCGGGTAGGTTCTGCCGGGTCCACCACCGGACGGCCGACGGGGGAACTCCGCACGGCCTCCGGCGCCGCTGGGTCAGGGGTGGTGCGCCGCACCGGCGTACCGCCACTGGGAGCCAGGCCCAGCACCGGCGCCGCGAGGCGAGGGAACGTTCCGACAAGTCGGCAGGTGTGACCCGGGTGGGGCCCGGACGTTCAGTAGACAACGGCTTTCGGTCGACCCGCAGCCAGCGGGTCCCAGGTCGGCCCGAAGGGCGCCGGGCCCCGATCCGAAGGCGGCGACGCCGCGCCGGCGCGTCCGCTCTTACCCGCCTCTTGGCGAATCGACACCCCCGTAGGGCCGCCGCGACGCAGCGGCGCAGGCTGGGCGCACTATGGTGGAGCCCTGCGTACGGATACGAAGGGGCAGCAGTGAACGACGGCGACGGGACCCTCGCGGCGGAAGCCCAGGGGAGGCGGTTCGGTCCGCTCGGCACGGCCTTGGTGATCATTCCGACCTATAACGAGGCGGAGAACATCAAGAAGATTGTCGGCCGGGTGCGATCCGCCGTGCCCGAGGCGCACGTGCTGGTGGCGGACGACAACAGCCCCGACGGCACGGGCAAGCTGGCCGACGAGCTGGCGGCCGACGACGAGAACGTCCAGGTCCTCCACCGCAAGGGCAAGGAAGGGCTCGGTGCCGCCTACCTCGCGGGGTTCCGCTGGGGCCTGGAGCACGGCTACGGCGTACTCATCGAGATGGACGCCGACGGCTCGCACCAGCCGGAGGAACTTCCCCGCCTGCTGACCGCCCTCAAGGGTGCCGACCTCGTCCTCGGCTCACGCTGGGTGCCGGGCGGCCGCGTGGTGAACTGGCCCAAGTCCCGCGAGTTCATCTCGCGCGGCGGCAGCCTGTACTCCCGCGTCCTGCTCGACGTGCCGATCCGGGATGTGACGGGCGGCTACCGTGCCTTCCGCCGCGAGACCCTCGAAGGTCTCGGCCTCACTGAGGTCGCCTCCCAGGGCTACTGCTTCCAGGTCGACCTGGCCCGCCGCGCGGTGAAGGCCGGCTACCACGTCGTCGAGGTCCCGATCACGTTCGTCGAGCGCGAGCTGGGCGACTCCAAGATGAGCCGCGACATCATCGTGGAGGCGCTGTGGCGCGTCACCACCTGGGGTGTGGGCGAGCGGGTCGGCCGGATGACCGGCCGCAAGCGGTCCTGACCCCGCCCTGACACCACGCGAGGCGCACTCACCGGCCCGTCCGGGCGACAGGGCGGGCCGGTGAACAGCGCCAGGGCCCGTGGGCGCCGGGTTGAGCGTCCGCTTATCCCGATTTGAGGTGCGCCCAGGCACACTGGGAGCATGACGACAGGCGTTTCGACCCCCACCCGCCCGCAGCGTTCGCGGCTGCGCACCTTCCTGCCGCTCGGCGTCGCGGTGTGGCTGGTGCTGGAGATCTGGCTGCTGACGCTCGTCGCGCGCGCCACGAGCGGTTTCGTGGTGTTCCTGCTGCTGGTCGCCGGGTTCGTCCTCGGCGCCGTGGTCATCAAGCGGGCCGGCCGCCGCGCTTTCCGGAATCTCTCCCAGACGCTCCAACAGGCGCAGGGCGGTGTCACGCCGGGCGGCGACAGCGGCCGGGGCAATGGCCTGACGATGCTCGGCGGCCTGCTCCTGATGATCCCGGGCCTGATCTCCGACGCCGTCGGACTGCTCCTGCTGGTCCCGCCGGTTCAGAAGGGCGTCAGCCACTTCGCGCAGCACGCCTTCGAGCGCAAGATGCGGCTCGCCGCCCCCGGCACCGTCGGCGACGCCTTCCAGCAGGCCCGTATGCACCGCCCGGACGGCAAGGTGGTCCAGGGAGAGGTCATCAGGGACGACGCCCCGCGCGAGCCCGGCGGCACCTATCCGCCCCTGAGCCGCTAGCGGACACGCGGCCCGCCGCGTCGGACCCGGGGACCGAACGGCCGGAAGCCGGGCGCCCGGCTTCCGGGCCCGGCCCATGACGTACGGAAGTGACGCACGGAAACCGGGCCCTTTGACCGACGGAGGCCGGACCCCGGCCCTCTCTTGACCAAGGGAGGGCCGGAGCCCGGCCCTCTTTACCGACGGAAGCCCGGATCTCGGCGCCCCGGAACCGAATGCGTCGAAACGCACGAGACCGCGGGCCCCGTACCTGACGTACGGTGCCCGCGGTCTCGGCGTGCGGTGTATGCCGCTCGACCCTCTGAGGGGTCAGGCGGACTTTCGGCTGTCCCGCGGATGCACCGCGATGTTCATCGCGCCGGAGCGAAGAACGGCCAAACGCTCTTCGAGGACCTCTTCGAGCTCCTCGCGAGTGCGCCGCTCCATCAGCATGTCCCAGTGCGTGCGCGCGGGCTTCGCCTTCTTTTCCTCAGGGCCGTCGCCGTCCACGAGAAGTGCCTGGGCCCCGCAGACCTTGCACTCCCACTCCGCCGGAATTTCGGCCTCCACCGAGAAGGGCATCTCAAACCGATGCCCCTTCTCGCATGCGTACTCCACGGCCTGGCGCGGGGCCAGGTCGATGCCGCGGTCCGTCTCATAGCTGGTCACTACGAGGCGTGTGCCGCGAAGAGCTCGCTCACTCATGAATCGTGCCTCCCGGGCTTGTCGCCCACAGGACAGGTGTCGCTGTCGTCGTCATCCGGTCAACGTCCGGTCGGCGGTAAAGATTCCCGTTGTGGGTCATGCGTCGCCGTCGTAGCCGCCCCTTGTTGTACCCACCGTCGCCCGGTTTGTCACATCTGGTATCAGATGTCACCCAACGCTTCAGTATCATTGACGCGCAGTAACGGTACGCCAGGCAGGCCAAACGCGTACACTACCGCTCTTTGGCCCCGGACGCTAAACCATCTCGGGCACGGGATTGCCCGCGTCCCGGATCGCCTGACGCACCTGGACCCGCGCCAGCAGGACGAAGCCGATGACGAAGAAGACCACGAGCGAGATGATCGCGTCCCGATAGCTTCCCGTGAGCTGGTAGGTCAGTCCGAAGAGCAGCGGGCCGAGCCAGCTCATCCCGCGGTCGCTCATCTCGTACGCCGAGAAGTACTCGGCCTCCTTCCCGCTCGGCACGAGGTGCGAGAACAGGGAGCGCGACAGCGCCTGGCTGCCGCCCAGGACCAGTCCGATGCCGGCGGCGAGGACGAAGAACCACACGGGTGCCCCCGCGGGCAGGAAGTAACCGGCGGCGAGGGTGAGCGTCCAGGCGACGAGTGAGCCGAGGATGGTGCGTTTGGCTCCGTACGTACGGGCCAGCCGGCCCATGCCCAGTGCGCCCCCGACCGCGAGCACCTGGACCAGGAGTACGGCCGTGATCAGGGTCGACTGGCTGAGGCCCAGTTCCTCGGAGCCGTAGACGGAGGCCTGCGAGATGACGGTCTGGATGCCGTCGTTGTAGATGAGGTAGGCGAGAAGGAAGGAAAGCGTGAGGGGCTGGCGGCGCATGTCGCGCACCGTGGCGGCGAGCTGCCGCCATCCGTGTGCCGACGCCCGACCGGCCGAGGGGGTATGGCGATCGCGCAGCCGCTTCAGCGGGACGAGGGTGAAGGCCCCCCACCAGACGCCCGCCGAGGCCAGACAGATGCGTACGGCCGTCGACTCGGAGACGCCGAAACTGTCGTGGGCCGTGAAGGGGACCAGGTTCGCCACCAGGACCACCGAACCCGCCGCGTACCCGAAGGCCCAGCCGCGGGAGGAGACGGCGTCACGCTCCTCGGGCGGGGCGATCTGCGGAAGGTAGGAGTTGTACAGGACCATCGACACGGCCAGCGAGGCGTTCGCGACGATCAGTAGCAGCCCGCCCAGCAGATAGCGGTCGCCGTCCAGGAAGAACATGCCCGTGGTGGCCGCGGCGCCCAGATAGGCCGCCGCCGCGAGCAGCGGCTTCTTGCGGCCCGTCCGGTCGGCGGCGGCACCGGCCATCGGCATCACGACGATCGACAGGATGACCGAGGCGGAGACCGCGTACGCGAAGAAGGAACCGGCGCGGACCGGTACCCCGAGCGGATGGACGAACCCGTCCGCGTCCGCCGCGTGCTTGGCCACCGCCGTCAGATAGGGGCCGAGGAACACGGTGAGCACGCTCGTCGAGTAGACGGAGCAGGCCCAGTCGTAGAAGTACCAGCCGCGCTGTTCTCGCCGGCGCTCCGCGGCCTCGTCGGCCGCCCCCGCCCGCACGGTGTCCGTGCTCACCCGTGCCCTCGCTTCCCCGTGAACGGACCGCGCGAGGAGGCTCAGAACCAGGTGCCCCGGTCTTCCAGGACCTTGCGCAGTGTGTCGATGTGATCGGTCATGATGCCATCGACTCCCAGGTCCAGGAGCCGGTGCATGCGTTCCGATTCGTTTACGGTCCACACGTGCACCTGGAGCCCGCGCGCGTGGGCGGCCCGTACGAAGCGGCTGTCGACCACCGGCACACCCGACTGTGTCTCGGGGACCTGGGCCGCGACCGCGGAGCGCCGCACCGCCGCGGGCACGCCCCAGGAGCGCAGCCGCAGATTGAGCACCCCCCGGGTGCCGAACGAGGTGGCCAGGCGCGGCCCGGCGAGATGCTGGGCACGGGTCACCCGGGCCTCGGAGAACGAACCGACGCAGACACGGTCCCAGGCGTCGGTACGGCCGATCAGGTCGAGCAGCGGGGCGAGCGCGGGTTCGGCCTTGACGTCGACGTTCCAGCGTGTCTCGGGGAACTCTTCGAGCAGCTCCTCGAAGAGGGGAACCGGCTCCTTGCCCGCCACGCGTGCCTGGCTCACGTCGGCCCAGGGGAGGTCCGCGATCCGGCCCGCGCCGTCCGTCACCCGGTCGAGGGTCGTGTCGTGGAAGGCGACCAGCCTGCCGTCCGCCGTGGCGTGCACGTCGGTCTCGATGTAGCGGTATCCGGCGTTCACCGCCCGCCGGAACTGCGTCAGGGTGTTCTCCAGGCCGTCCGCAGATCCGCCGCGGTGTGCGAAGGGGATCGGGCCGGGATGGTCGAGGTAGGGGTGAAGAGTGCGCGTGCTCACCCGGGCAGTATGGCGCGCTCGGGTTGACCTGGGGCGACAACGGCGCTGCGGAGCGGTGCCGGACGGGCGGCGAACACCTTCAGGAAGAACTGGGCCAGGGGGCCGATGGCGACGGCATAGAGCACCGTGCCGACCCCGACCGTGCCGCCCAGCGCGAAACCGGTCGCGACGACGGCCACTTCGAGGACCGTGCGCACCAGGCGGACCGAGCGGCCCGTACGCCGGTGCAGTCCCGTCATCAGGCCGTCGCGGGGACCCGGGCCGAAGCTGGCCGAGATGTACAGGCCCGTGGCCACGCCGTTCAGCCCGACGCCCGCCACCAGCAGCGGAATCCGCAGGGCCAGTGAGTGGGCGTCCGGGATCAGCGCCAGGGTGCCGTCCATGGCCAGGCCGACCACGAAGACGTTGGAGACGGTGCCGAGGCCGGGCCGCTGGCGCAGGGGGATCCACAGGAGCAGCACCGCGGCCCCCACGATGATCGACACGACGCCGATCGTCAGACCGGTCAGCTCGGCGAGGCCCTGGTGCAGTACGCCCCATGGCTCCAGGCCGAGACCCGCCTCCACGAGGAGCGCCGAGCTCGCGCCGTACAGGGCGAGCCCGGCGTAGAGCTGGACGAGACGGCGGGGGAGCCGCCCGGAGCCGGGAGCCTCGGCGGGTGCGGACTCGGAATGTGTGGACAAGGGATGCCCCCGGTGGTGGTAGTGGCCTGGCGCATGACACTCTGTGGCTTGAGAAGTGGCTACAACCATGGCCAATTCGGGGAAGGTGGACTGGAATCATGGCGCAGTGGACTTCGGCGGTGGGGGCCGCGCAGCTCGCCCGGCTCCTCAACTCCCAGCAGGAGCGGCCCGCCGGCCCGGGAACCCGGCGTCCGCCCGCGTATCGCGCCCTCGCCGACGGTGTGCGGCTGCTCGTGCTCGAGGGACGGGTGCCGGTCGCCGCGCGGCTGCCCGCCGAACGCGAACTGGCGCTCGCCCTGTCCGTCAGCCGGACGACCGTCGCCGCGGCCTACGAGGCACTGCGCGCGGAGGGCTTCCTGGAGTCGCGCCGCGGAGCCGGGAGCTGGACCGCGGTGCCCGCCGGCAACCCGCTGCCCGCACGCGGACTGGAACCCCTGCCTCCCGAGGCGCTCGGCTCGATGATCGACCTCGGCTGCGCGGCGCTGCCCGCGCCGGAGCCGTGGCTGACCCGCGCCGTCCAGGGCGCCCTGGAGGAACTGCCCCCGTACGCGCACACGCACGGCGACTACCCCGCGGGCCTTCCCGCCCTGCGCGCCATGCTCGCCGAGCGCTATACGGCACGCGGCATCCCGACCATGCCCGAGCAGATCATGGTGACCACCGGGGCGATGGGCGCGATCGACGCGATCTGTCATCTCTTCGCCGGGCGCGGCGAACGGATCGCCGTCGAGTCCCCCTCCTACGCCAACATCCTCCAGTTGATGCGGGAGGCCGGCGCCCGGCTGGTGCCCGTCGCGATGGCCGAGGGCCTGACCGGCTGGGACATGGACCGCTGGCGCCAGGTCCTGCGCGACGCGGCGCCCCGGCTCGCCTACGTCGTCGCCGACTTCCACAACCCCACCGGCGCGCTCGCCGACGAGAACCAGCGGCGCGGGCTCGTGGACGCGGCGCGCTCGGCCGGCACCGTGCTCGTCGTCGACGAGACGATGAGCGAGCTGCGTCTGGACGAGGGGCTGGAGATGCCGCGCCCCGTGTGCGGGTTCGACCCGGCCGGCTCGACCGTGATCACCGTCGGTTCGGCGAGCAAGGCCTTCTGGGCGGGCATGCGGATCGGCTGGGTCCGGGCCGCGCCCGACGTCATCCGCAGCCTGGTCGCCGCGCGCGCCTACGCCGACCTCGGCACGCCCGTGCTGGAACAGCTCGCCGTCAACTGGCTGCTCAGCACGGGGGGCTGGGAGGAGGCCGTCGGCATCCGGCGCGCGCAGGGCCGCGAGAACCGTGACGCCCTCGTCGCGGCCGTCCGCAGGGAACTGCCCGGCTGGGAGTTCTCCGTGCCGCGCGGCGGTCTCACGCTCTGGGTGCGTACGGGCGGGCTGTCCGGTTCGCGGCTCGCCGAGGTCGGCGAGCGCGTGGGCGTGCGGGTGCCCTCGGGGCCCCGGTTCGGGGTCGACGGCGCCTTCGAGGGATACGTCCGGCTCCCGTTCACCGTGGGCGGCGCGGTCGCGGACGAGGCGGCGGCGCGGCTGGCCGCGGCCGCCCGGCTGGTGGAGACCGGCGCGACCGGAGGAGAGGACGGGCCTCGCACGTTCGTGGCGTGACGCCGGACGGGTCCCGGAGCGGGGTCGGGCTACGCCTGTCCCCCGTCTTCGTCGCGTTCGCCAGGACGGCCACGGGCGTTCGCGGCGCAACGCCGGACGGGCCCGGAGGTTCGTCGCGTACGGCATACGGGCCTCGCACGTTCGTGGCATGACGCAGGACGGGCCGGAACCCTCTTGGGGTTCCGGCCCGTCCCGGGTTCGCGCGGACCGCGGTGGCGGTGCCTCCTACCCCTCCGCCACCGCGACTTTCGCGACCCCGGAGGGCAGTTGTTCCGCCGCGTCCGCGGGCGTCGTCCGTTCCGGCAGCAGCTCGAGCACAGCCCGCCGCTGCGCCGCGCTCGTGGCGTCGTCGTAGGGGTCCGGCGTGGCGGGGACCTGGAGACGCAGGACGGGTCCGGTGCCCAGGCGCGCGTAGCCGCGGCCGGGCGGGACGTCCCGGGTCGGGGTGGTGTGCGGGGGCGCCCCCAGGAACGCTTCCAGCTCGGCGGCCGACGCGGTGCCGAGCACCACGCGCGCGCGGGTGTGCAGCCGTACCGGGTCCCCGATGAAGTCGAGGTTCTCGAAGTGCTCGGCGATCACGACCGTGACGCCCGCGGCGCGGCCGTGCCGCAGCGGGGTCTGGAGCAGCGACTGGGGGTCCTCGCGTCCGTCGGCCGCGGCCAGATGGCCGAGCGCGCTGGGCCGGTCCAGCAGGATCCACAGCGGGTTCCTGATGTCGTCGGGGGCGGGATGCCCCGCCTGGCGGGCGCGGTTCGCGGCGATCAGCCGCCGCTCGGTCTCGTGCGCCGCCCATTCGAGGCTGGCGAGCGCCCCGCCCGTCGAGCACTCGACGGCCAGGACGCCCTCGCGCCCGGTCAGACACGCGTACTCGCCGGTGCCTCCGCCGTCGACGACGACGACATCGCCGTGCTGGAGGGCCTGCAGGGCGATGGAGCGCAGGAGGGTGGTCGTGCCGGCGCCCGGTTCGCCCGTGATGAGCAGGTGCGGCTCGGTGGAGCGGGCGCCCGTACGCCAGACGACGGGCGGAACGTCGCGCTGCTCCTCGCCGTGGGTGAGGGGGAGCGTGCGCTGGACGTCGGCCGGATCGGTGAATCCGAGGACCGTCTCGCCGGGCGCGGTGACGAAGCGCTGGGCGGCGATGTCGGTGGGCAGGGGCGCGAGGACCGTGACGGTGAGTTCGTTGCCCTCCTCGTCCCAGTCGAAGTGGTACTCACGGCCGCGGCCCGACTTGGCCTGCAGGAGCTGCTCGATGCGGGCGCGGGCGTCCGCCTCGCTGTCCGTGAAGTACGCGGGGTAGTGGACGAGCAGACGGGAGATCCGTCCGTCGTCGTCGAAGTCGTACGAGGTGAAGGCCTTCTCCCAGTCGCCGCCGTGGGCGTACAGGGGAGCGGGGTCGTCGGCCGCGGAGAAGTACGGGACGAGCGCGTCGTAGAGACACTGGAGGCGTGCGATCTGCGCCTCGTCCGGGCCGGTCGCGGGCGGTGGGGTGCGCTCGCGACCGGTCCAGGCTGCCGCCGCCATCAGGGTGATGACGGCGAGCAGCGGTCCGTACGGCACCAGGGCCACGATCAGGACCACCGAGGCCACCAGGAACAGCAGCGGTCCGCGCCGGTCCTTGGGGGTGTCGGCCCACTTGCGCCGACCGGCGGCTGCCAGCCGGCGCAGTCCACGGGTGACCGTGATCAGTGGATGGAGGACATCGGTGGCGCTGTCGGCTGCCGTCCGGGCCAGCTCCCGGCTCTTGGCGATCTGTGCGGTGCCGTTGCTGAGGATGCGGGGGAGAGGGCGCCGTGCCACTGCTGTCTCCTGGAGGTGCGTACGAGGTGGGGGACGTCGTCAGAACTTGATCCCGCCGAGGAGGCCCGCGAGGCTCTCCCCGCCGGCCTTGATGCTTGGCGCGATGGCCGTGCTGGCGAGGTAGAAGCCGAAGAGTGCGGCCACCAGGGCGTGCGACGCCTTCAGCCCGCCCTTCTTGAAGAAGAGGAAGACGATGATGCCGAGAAGGACGACGCCTGACATGGACAGAATCATTTGAGCTCTCCTGGATCGTGGGGACGGTCACCATGAGTTGTCCCAAGATCACAGCATGTATCCATACGATAAAAGGTGCAACAGGGTGAAAACTGGCTGATTTCACCCGCGCGACGGAGCCGGCTTGCGCCGCCTGAGCTGCCCTGTTGCGCTCGATGCGTACTTTGTGATCTTTGCCGCGGAGGATGCCTGTCATGTGCCGCCGGAGCCAGTACCCTGTCGATTCACCCGAACGGTTGCATGGAGAGGCGGTCCGGCCGATGAGCGAAGCCCCCGACCCCGAGGTCGTGGAGCTCGCGACCAAGATCTTCGATCTTGCGCGACGCGGCGAGACGGAGACGCTCGTGGCGTATGTCGACGCGGGCGTCCCGGCCGACCTCACCAACGACCGCGGCGACTCGCTCGTGATGCTCGCCGCCTACCACGGCCACGCCGACGCGGTCCGCGCCCTCCTGGAGCGCGGCGCCGAGGCCGACCGGGTGAACGACCGGGGCCAGACCCCGCTCGCCGGCGCCGTCTTCAAGGGCGAGGAGGCCGTCATCCGGGTCCTCCTGACCGCCGGTGCCGATCCGGCCGCGGGCACCCCGTCGGCCGTCGACACGGCGCGCATGTTCGCCAAGACGGATCTGCTCGAATTGTTCGACACGCCATGAATCGAACGCGCTGACCAGGCGAAACGCAGGAAAAAAGGGAGGCGGAACGGGGCCGCCGGAAATACGGTCGCGGCAGGAAGAACGGCCGGGTCATCATGGCGACGTGATTCACGGACGCGATGGCTGGGCAGGAGTTGCCGCACCGCGCGGGCCGTGACTCGGCCCGCATGGGCCACCGACGAGAGGCAGAGGAAGATGGTCTACAGCAAGCAAGAGACGGCGGGCGCCCCGACGTGTTGTCACGCGGCCAGGTAATGCAGGATCCCGGTTGCGTCGACGCTTGATGTGAGGCTGTTTCCCATGTTCGATCCGGTCATAGCGCCCAGCGGAACCCTGCTCGGCCTGCTCCAGAGGGGCCGCGGCGACGGCACGCTGCA
Organism: Streptomyces sp. NPDC059371; assembly: GCF_042751995.1. Taxonomy (NCBI): domain Bacteria; kingdom Bacillati; phylum Actinomycetota; class Actinomycetes; order Kitasatosporales; family Streptomycetaceae; genus Streptomyces; species Streptomyces sp. NPDC059371. Next base: position 42,357 of record NZ_JBHYXD010000031.1, read on the forward strand.
CGCACTCACCGCACCGCGAGCCGAGGCGCTCGCGGCACTGAACCACTGCGTTCTCAGGGACCCCCGCCACGACTGGCAGGTGGAGAACCGTTCCCTGTACTACGCCCGTCTCTACCTCGACCTGAACGGTGAGCTCGACGAGATCGAGCGGCACCTCTTCGACGCCGAGGACGTCCTGGACGACTGCGAGTCACGCACGGGGCTCGCCCTCGCGGTCCTCGGCCACCTCGCCTCGTACGGCAGGCGCGACGCGCTCGCCCTGCTGCGCAGGTACGCCGCGGTCGGCTCCAACTGGAACTGGGCCCTGGACGAACTGGCCCTGCGCGACGACGACGCGGGCCTGCGCGCCCTCGCCGCCCCCGTGCTCGCCCGGTTCCCGGCCGATCCGGAGGGCGAGGCCGCCCTCGCCGCCGTCGTACGCGACGCCTTCGAGCCACGGCCCTGGCGGCTGTGGGCCGACGACTCCCGTACGTCCATCGCCACCCGGGTGCGCGCCGCCCAGGAGGCAGGGTCCTTCGACCGCTGGCAACGCCAGATGCGACCGACCGGACCCCGCCCCGGCTGGAGCGTCGGCGCCGTCTTCGAATGGGCCCAGCAGGGCGTCGAACGCGGAGCCGCGCTGCACGTCCCCGCCGCCCGCTGCCTGACCGCCGTCGCCGGACCGGAGGACCGCCCCGAGATCGTCGCGGCCGCGCGCCACGGCGTGGAGGGCGCCCGTTGCACGGCCCTGCGCTATCTCGCCGACGGCAACGATCCGGACGCCCTCGGCCTGATCGAGGCGGCCGTCGCGGACGGCTCCACGGCCGTCGCCGAGGCCGCCGTCGACGCCTTCGAACGCATGCGGAGCGTCGCCGCCGTCGACCGGGCCCGCGGCTGGGCGCGCCGGCCCGACGTCCTCGGCGCCGCCGCGGGCCGTGTGCTCGCCTGCCGGGGCGGCGCACAGGACCGCGATCTCGTCCTGGCCACCCTGCGCGAGGCGGTACGGGGCGAGGGCCCCGACGCGCCGACCCTGTGGACCCTCGTCGACGGCACCGGACGGCTCGGCATCGCCTGCGCCGCCCCCGTGCTGCGGCACATCTACCGGGAGACCGCGTCGTCGCATCTGCGTCAGCGCGCCGCCCGCGCCCTGGCCGCCACGGACCCCTCCTTCCCCGCCGGCTTCGCCGTCGAGTGCCTCTGGGACTGCGAGGAGACCACCCGGGAGATCGCCGCACGGCACGCCGAGACCGGTGACGCGCGCGTGGTCGACCAGCTCCGCCGGCTGGCGGCGGATCCGGCCGAGGAGGCCGAAGTCCAGACAGCCGTACGGAGCAGGATCGGGCCCGACATGCCGGCCGTATGAACGTTCGGTGACCCGGGAGTCAGGAGCGCGTGGACGGGGGCTGACCTGCCCGGGTGCGGAGCGGAACGCTCACGGGACGTTCATCGTTCGCATAGATCCACGTTGACGCGGCCACGTCCAGCGGGGCGAGAACACCCGTATGCGTGTCGTCATCGTGACCGAATCCTTTCCCCCCGATGTGAACGGCGTGGCCCACTGCGCGCTCCAGACCGCCCGGCACCTCGTCGATCGCGGTCACGCTCCCCTTGTCGTCGCTCCCGCCACCTCCCCCAAGTTCTCGGCCTCCCCCGACCAGGGAGGCACCCCCACCGGGAACTGGCCCGGCGCCCTCGCGCCGTGCCCGGTCGTCCGCGTCCCCTCCATCCCGCTCCCGGGCTACCCCCAGGTCCGCGTCGCCCTCCCCAGCCGACGCGTCGCCGCGGCGATCACCGAACACCGCGCCGACATCGTCCACCTGGCCAGCCCCTTCATCCTCGGCGTTCGCGGCATGGCGGCCGCCTCCCGGCTCGGCATCCCCGCCGTGGCCGTCTACCAGACCGACCTCGCCGGATACGCCCGCACGTACATCAGCGCGGGTGAGGCCACCGCGTGGCGGCGCATCCGCTCGGTGCACGCCGCGGCCGACCGGACCCTCGCTCCCTCCAGCGCGGCCCTGCGCGACCTGGAGGCGCACGGTGTGCCCCGGGTGCGGCTGTGGGCGCGAGGTGTCGACACGGTCCGCTTCCGCCCCGGTCACCGTGACGAGGCGCTCCGCCGCGAACTCGCGCCGAACGGCGAGGTGATCGTCGGCTACGTCGGCCGGCTCGCCCCCGAGAAACAGATCGAACTGCTCTCCGGCGTCTGCGGACTCGACGGCGTCCGCGTCGTCGTGGTGGGCGACGGACCCAGCGAGACCCACTTGCGCGGCGCGCTCCCCGGCGCGGTCTTCCTCGGCCGGCGCACCGGCGACGACCTCGCCCGGATCTTCGCCTCGCTGGACGTCTTCGCGCACACCGGCCCCTTCGAGACCTTCTGCCAGACCGTGCAGGAGGCCATGGCCAGCGGAGTGCCCGTCGTCGCGCCCGCCGCGGGCGGACCGCTCGACCTGGTCGACCACGGGCGCACCGGGCTGCTGGTCCCGCCGCGCGACGCCGACGCGGTACGGGACGCGGTGCGCACCCTGGCCGCCGACCCCGCGCTACGGGCGGCCTACGGCGCCGCCGGCCACGCCATGGTCGAGGGCCGCACCTGGGCCGCGGTCGGCGACCAGCTCATCGGCCACTACGAGGACGTGCTCTCCGCGCGGAAGCTGGTGGCGGCATGAGCCTGCGCATCGTACGGCTCGCCAACTTCGTCGCCCCCTCCTCCGGCGGGCTGCGCACGGCCCTGCGGGAGCTGGGCGCCGGCTACCGGGAGGCCGGCCACGAACCGGTGCTCGTCATACCCGGCGAGCGCGCGAGCGACCGCGACACCGAGCAGGGCCGGGTGATCACGCTGCCCGGCCCGCTGCTGCCCGGCACCGGCGGCTACCGCGTCCTCACCGACAAGCGGCGCCTCGCCCGGCTCCTGGAGTCGCTCGCCCCGGACCGTCTGGAGGTGTCGGACCGCACCACCCTGCGCTGGACAGGAGTCTGGGCACGACGGGCCCGGGTGCCCGCCGTGATGGTCTCCCACGAGACCGCCGACGGTGTACTGCGCACCTGGGGACTGTCCGAGACGATGGCCCGCCGGACCGCCGACGCCCTCAACGTCCGTACGGCGCACTCCTACGCCCGCGTGGTGTGCACCACCGAGTTCGCCGAGCGCGAGTTCGTGCGGATCGGCGCCCGCAATGTCGTACGAGCACCCCTGGGCGTCGACCTGGTGGACCGGCACCCCGCCCTGCGCGACCCGACGCTGCGCGCCCGCCACGCGCGCACGGACCAGCTCCTGCTCGTCATGTGCTCCCGCCTGTCCGTCGAGAAGCGCCCCGGCACGGCGCTCGACGCGCTGGAGGCGCTGCTGCGGCGCGGGGAGAGGGCCGTGCTCGTCGTCGCCGGGGACGGGCCGCTCAGGGCCCGGCTCGAGCAGCGCGCCCGGGAGCGGAGGCTGCCCGTCACCTTCCTCGGACACGTCGCCGACCGCGCCCTGCTCGGTTCCCTCCAGGCCTCGGCGGACGTGTGCCTGGCACCCGGGCCGGCGGAGACCTTCGGGCTCGCCGCCCTGGAGGCCATGGCCTGCGGCACCCCCGTCGTCGCCAGCGCGCACTCCGCCCTGCCGGAGATCGTCGGCTCCGCCGGAGCCACCGCCGCCGACAACGGGAACTCCTTCGCGGACGCGGTGGGGCTGCTGCTCGGCCGCCCCGAGAACGAGCGCAGGCAGGCCGCACGCGCGCGTGCCGAGTGCTTCGGCTGGGACGCCGCCGTGACGGGCTTCCTCGCCGCGCACGACGCGGTGGCCGTGAACCGGCCGCGTCTCCAGGAGGGCGTGGCATGAGACCGGTGCGGTTCGTCGCCCTCGGGGACTCCCTCACGGAAGGGCTGGGCGACCCCGTCGGGGACCGGTGGCGCGGATGGGCCGAGCTGCTCGCCCCGGGGCTCGCCCCCGGGGACGCGCCCGTGCGGTTCACCAACCTCGCGGTCAGCGGGGCGCAGACACGGGACGTCCTCGAACGGCAGACCCCGGCGGCGCTCGCCCTGGAGCCCGACATCGTCTCCGTCGTGATCGGCGTCAACGACACCCTGAGGTACACGTTCGACATCCACTCGGTGGCCGAACGGCTCGACACCGTGTACGCGGCGTTCCGCGCGCGGGACACCGTCGTGCTGACGGCCTGCCTCCCGGACCCCGGCTCGATGCTGGGGCTGCCGGGAGCGCTGGCCCGCCCGCTGGCCCGGCGTCAGCACGCGGTCAACGCGGTGGTGCACGCGCTCTCGAAGCGGCACGGGGCGATGCATCTGCACGCGGCCGAGGAGGACTGGCTCCACGACCGCGCCGTGTGGAGCGCCGACCGGCTGCACCCGGGGGAACTGGGACACCGTCAACTGGCCCTGCGCTTCCACGCGCTGCTCGCCGAGGAGGGCCGGGGCGCGCGCGCCGCCCCGCCGCCGCCGGCGCCCCGCGGGCGCCCGCCCCC
>NZ_JBHYXD010000031.1:46802-69235 GCF_042751995.1 Streptomyces sp. NPDC059371
CCCAAATATCTCGCGCTGTCTTTATAGCGGTCCAGCGGGGCGGTGGGCGCCGTCGCACCGCTACAGCCCGCCCCGCCCCACGGCCGAGTTCCCCGCGCCGACCCGCACCGCGAGCCTGCTGTGGCTGGCCACGGCGGGAACCGGCTGGGTGGCCAGGCGCTGCACGGACCTGCTGCCTCAGTTGCTCACCCTCGCCGCGTCCGAGGTGCGCCACCGGGCCCGGGGCACCAGCGCCCGACTCGACCTGAGCGCCTCGCACGCCGTCGCGTCCGCCCTGGCGGCCCTGTCGGTCGCGGAACAGCCGGACGTGGCCTGAGGCGCGGAACCCGCGGCGGCCTCAGCGGCGGCGTACGGCCAGGAAACGCACCGGGGTTCCCGGGACCGCCTGAGCGGCCGCCGGAAGGTCGGCGGGACGGACGACCGCGATCACCGGGTACCCCCCGGTGGTCGGATGGTCGGCGAGGAAGACGACCGGGCGGCCGTCGGGCGGCACCTGGACGGCACCCAGCACCAGGCCCTCACTGGGGAGTTCGCCGGAGACGGCCCTCTCCAGTGAGGGCCCTTCCGTGCGCAGCCCGATGCGGTTGCTCGCCGACGAGACCCGGTAGGCGCGGGTCGCGAGCGTCCGCAGGGCCGACGCGGTGAACCAGTCGTCGCGCGGGCCGAGGGTCACGCGCAGAACCAGCTCGGCGGGCGGCGCGCGGTGCGGGACGACGTCCACGCGCGCGTGAAGGGTGCCGGGACTCCCCAGGGGAAGCACCGCGCCGTCCGTCAGCGGCGGCGGGCCGAGCCCCGAGAGGAGATCGGTCGAGCGGCTGCCGAGCACCGGATCGACGGCCACGCCGCCGGACACCGCCACGTAACTCCGTAGCCCCGCGCGCGCGGAACCGATGTCCAGGAGGGCCCCCGCGGGCACGCGGACAGGAGCCCCCCAGGCGACCGGACGGCCGTCCACCCGCACCGGACAGGGCGCTCCGGTCACGGCCACCGTGACCGGAGAACGAGGGCGCAGGGCACATCCGTCGACCGTCGTCTCCAGCACCGCCGCCCCGGCGGGGTTGGCGACGAGCCGGTTGGCCAGCGCCGCCGCGGGCGCGTCCAGCGCTCCCGAGCGCGGTACGCCGAGATGGGCGTGCCCGGGCCGCCCCTGGTCCTGGACGGTGGTCAGGGCACCGGCCCGCACCACCGCGAGGGCCCGGTCGCTCATGAACACCTCTCCGGTACGAAGCGCACCCGCGCGCCGGGTGCCAGCAGCGCGGCCGGTACGCGCGCGTGGTCCCACAGCATCGCGTCCGTCGTGCCGATCAACTGCCAGCCGCCCGGCGAACTGCGCGGGTACACACCGGTGTACGGGCCCGCCAGTGCCACGGAGCCCGCGGGCACCGCCGTGCGCGGGGTCGCCCGGCGCGGCACGTCGTACCGTGCCGGCAGTCCCGTGAGATAGCCGAATCCGGGCGCGAACCCGCAGAAGGCGACCCGGAACTCGGTCGCGGCGTGGATCTCCGGCACCTCGCGCACTCCGACCCCCCAGTGGGCCGCCACGTCCGCCAGGTCGGGACCGTCGTACCGTACGGGGATCTCGACGGTGGCGTCCGCGCGCGCGGTCAGCGGGGGGATGTCCCAGCCGGGCAGTAGTTCCGCGAGCCTGCCGGGGTCGTCCAGACCGTCCAGGAGCACCGTGCGGGCCGCCGGGACGATCTCCCGCACGGACAGCGAGCCCTCCGCGCGGCGCCGCACCAGCTCGGCGTGCAGCGCCTGGGCGGCCTCCCCCGAGGAGACCTCCACCAGCAGCGCCCGCTCGCCGACGGGCAGGACCTTCACACGGCTTCCTCCGCCGTTGTCCGCTTCGCCGTTACCGTCGGCCGACGCCGGGGCCGTACCGGCGTCGGTGGTCGTGCCGGCGTCGGTGGTCGTGCCGCTCACGCGAACGCCTCCACGCGCACGCCCGAGGACTCCAGCCGCGCCCGTACCCGGCGGGCCAGATCGACCGCCCCCGGCGTGTCCCCGTGCAGGCACAGGGAACGCGCCCGGACCGGAACGCGCTCCCCGGAACGGGAGATGACCGTCCCGGAGCGCGCCAGGCCGAGAGAGCGCTCGACCACGGTCTCGGGCTCCGTGATCACCGCGCCCTCCTGGCCGCGGGGCACCAGAGTGCCCTCCTCGGTGTACGCGCGGTCCGCGAACGCCTCCGGGACGACGGGCAGCCCGGCCCCCTCGGCGATCTTCAGGAAGCGCGAGGACGGCAGACCCAGCACCGGCAGACCCGCGCCCGCGAGCAGGACACCGTCGACGACCGCCGCCGCCTGCTCCTCGTCGTGCACGACCCGGTTGTAGAGCGCGCCGTGCGGCTTCACGTACGCCACCCGGGAGCCCGCAGCGCGCGCGAAGACCTCCAGGGCGCCGATCTGGTAGGCCACTTCGGCCGCCAGCTCGTCGGGCGGCACGTCCATGGCCCGCCGCCCGAACCCCGCCAGGTCACGGTAGGAGACCTGGGCGCCGATCCGTACGCCCCGCTCAGCCGCGAGCTCGCACACCCGCCGCATGGTGGGCGCGTCCCCGGCGTGGAAGCCACAGGCCACGTTGGCGCTCGTCACGACGGACAGCAGCCGTTCGTCGTCGGTCAGCCGCCAGCGGCCGAAGCCCTCGCCGAGATCGGCGTTGAGATCGATGGGGGTCATGGGCTGCCGTTCCTCCTCCTCCGGCCCGTTCAGGCCACTCGGTACTGCTCGTCACGCGTGTCCGTGATGAACATCCGGCCGGGCGCGTGGGTGATCGCGAACGGCGGACGGGACGCCATCACGGCCGCCTGTGGCGTCACTCCGCAGGCCCAGAACACCGGGATGTCGTCCGGGGCCGCGATCACCGGATCGCCGAAGTCCGGGCGCGAGAGGTCCTCGATGCCGAGCCCCGACGGATCCCCGCAGTGCACCGGACTGCCGTGCACGGCAGGGAGCAGACTGCTCTCCCGGATCGCCGCGCTCAAGTGCTCGGGCGGAACGGGACGCATCGACACGACCATGGGGCCGCGCAGCCGTCCCGCCGGACGGCACTGACGTGCCGTCACGTACATCGAGACGTTGCGGCCCTGCTCGATGTGGCGCAGCGGGACGCCCGCGGAGCTCAGCGCCCACTCGAAGGTGAAGCTGCAACCGATCAGGAACGACACCAGATCGGACCGCCAGTACGGGACGACGTCCCTGGGCTCGGCCACCAACGCGCCGTGCTCCCACACCCGGTAGCCCGGCAGATCGGTGCGCAGATCGGCGCCCGCGGCGAGCACGGTGGTCCACGAACCGGCGTCGGTGACGTCGAGGACCGGGCACGGCTTCGGGTTGCGCTGGCAGAACAGCAGCATCTCGTACGCCCAGTCGGCGGGCACCGACACGAGGTTGGCCTGGGCATGGCCGGAGGCGATCCCGGCCGTGGGGACCGACAGCCCCGAACGGAACCGCCGACGGGCCCTTGCGGGGGTCCACGCGCGCGCGGGGCCGGCGGTCTTCAGCGGGCTCGGTGAGCCGTCTCCGGGGAGGGCGGGCGGCCGGACCTGGACGGTGTCGTTCACAGGAGCTCCTTGCCGCGCGTCTCGGGGAGTCCGGTCAGGGCGAGCGCGGCGAGGGCGTAGCCGATCGCGCCGAAGACGAGCGCTCCGCCCACGCCCCAACTGTCGGCCAGGAAGCCGACCGTGGTGGGGAAGACCGCGCCGACGGCCCGCCCGGTGTTGTACGCGAAGCCCTGTCCCGTGCCGCGCACCGCTACCGGGTACAGCTCGCTGAGGAACGAGCCGAAGCCGCTGAAGATCGCCGACATGCAGAAGCCGAGGGGGAAACCGAGCACCAGGAGAAGGGTGTTGGCGCCGCTCGGGATGTTCGCGTAGGCGAGGATGCAGGCCGCGGAGAGGACCGCGAAGAGCAGGATGTTGCGCTTGCGGCCCAGTCTGTCGGTGAGGAGCCCGCCGGTGAGGTAGCCGAGGAAGGCCCCGGTGATCAGGAGTGTCAGATAGCCGCCGGTGCCGACGACGGACAGTCCGCGCTCCGTCTTCAGATAGGTGGGCACCCAGGTGGCCAGCGTGTAGTAGCCGCCCTGGACACCGGTGGAGAGCAGGACCGCGAAGAAGGTGGTGCGCAGCAGCCCCGGGTCCTCGGCCGTGCCGGGCCTGAAGATCGCGGTGAACGATCCCTTGTCCCTGCTCTTCTCGCGGACCGCGGCGGCCTCGGGTGCGTCCCGCACCTGGCGCCTGACCCAGACCACGAGCAGCGCGGGCAGCGCGCCGGTCCAGAACATCACGCGCCAGGCGAGGTCGTCGTCGAGGTACTGGAAGACCAGCGTGTAGACGAGCACCGCCAGGCCCCAGCCGACGGCCCAGGCGCTCTGGACCGCGCCGAGTGTGCGCCCCCGGTGCCGGGGGCTCGCGTACTCGGCGACCAGGACGGCGCCCACCGCCCACTCGCCGCCGAAGCCGAGTCCCTGGAGGGCGCGGAACACCAGCAGCGTCTCGTAGTTCGGTGCGAAGCCGCAGGCCACCGTGAACACCGCGTAGGTGATCACCGTGATCATCAGCGCCTTGACGCGTCCGATCCGGTCGGCGACCACGCCCGCGACCGCGCCGCCGACCGCGGACACGACCAGGGTGACCGTGGTGAACAGCCCGGTCTGACCGCTGTCGAGGCCGAAGTAGGCCGCGAGCGCGACCATGCTCAGCGGCAGGGTGAAGTAGTCGTACGAGTCGAGGCCGTAGCCGCCGAACGCGCCGCCGAACGCGCGCCGGCCCCGCGGGCCGAGGGCGCGCAGCCAGCCAAACGCGCCTTCCTGGGAACCGGGTTTACCTGTGACGGACGGCGTGCCGGGGGTCAGGGCCTGGGGTGGAGGGGTCGTGCTCATGGGCACCTCGCAGTGAGGGACGGAGAGTGCATGAGGACTGAGCCGGGCCGTGCGGAAGCATTGGGGCGCTCGGCAGTTCGCGGTGATGTGGAGAGCGCCTGCCCGACAAGGTAGAGGATCGTTGAACGATCCCTCAATACCCGTGTTGTTTCGTTCTCCGGTCTGCGGTTGAATTCCGGGCATGGCAGAGCTGACGGAACTGGCCGACGATCGCGCCCTGTTGGGCCGCACCAGCACCGCCGAGCGGGTCTCGGACATCCTCAGGAGCCGGATCGCCGAGGGCTTCTTCCCGCCCGGGACGCGACTGTCGGAGGACAGCATCGGCGGCGCCCTCGGTGTCTCGCGCAACACGCTGCGCGAGGCGTTCCGGCTGCTCACGCACGAGCGGCTGCTGGTGCACGAACTCAACCGGGGGGTCTTCGTACGGGTGCTCACCGTCGAGGACGTCGAGGACATCTACCGCACCCGGTCCCTCGTCGAGTGTGCCGTCGTCCGCGGGCTCGGCAGTCCGCCCTACGCCGTGGAGGGGATCGCCAGGGCCGTCTCCGACGGGCAGCGGGGGGCGCGCGAAGGTGACTGGAAAGCGGTGTCGACCGCCAACATCCACTTCCACCGCGAACTGGTCGCGCTCGCCGGCAGCGCCCGCACGGACGAGGTGATGCGCAGCGTCTTCGCGGAGCTGCGCCTCGCGTTCCACGTCGTGGACGACCCCCAGCGGCTCCACGAGCCCTACCTCGCGCGCAACCACGAGATCCTGCGGACCCTGCGGTCGGGCGACCGGGACGGCGCTGAGCGCCTCCTCGCGGCCTATCTCGACGACTCGCTCACAGGCCTCGTCGAGGTGTACGCACGCCGGGTGGCCGACGGGGGAGAGGGCACGGGCTGAGGGCTCGGGCCGAGGGCCCGGGCTGAGGGCTCGGGCTGAGGGCTCGGGTCGAGGGCACGGCCTGACGACCTCGCGCGGCGCGCGTGCCCGGCGTGCCCGGCGGGGCCCGGTGTGTGGCGTCGGACACGTGGGGCCGGGCAAGGGTCCCGGACACACTGCGGCTGTCCGGGGTCCGGGGTGCCCAGGGCGAGACGCATGCGGTGGTTGTCCTGGCGGGCCTGTGGCGAGACGCGTGCGGTGGTTGTCCGGGTGTCCGGGCGTGCCTGTGGCGAGACGCGTGCGGTGGCTGTCCGTGCGTCTGGCCGTGCCCACGGCGGGACACGCGCGGTGGCTGTCCGTAAGTCCGGCCGTGCCCAGGGCGACCGGGTCGACCGGGTCGGCCGGGTCGTGGTCCGGCGGGTACGACGGTCGCTTCTGCGCCGTTTCGACCGTTGTCGGACCGAGGACCTAGTCTGTGCACCGTGACTTCGCCTGCATCGACGGACAGCGTTCCGCCCCAGTTCAGCGCGGGGCCGCGCCCGGCGCCGGGCCCGGCCGCCGACGAGGGCCTGGCGCGGCGGCTGCGCGCGCTCGCGTGCACCGCGCCGCTGCACGACCTGGACGTGCGCAAGGCGAACCTCGCGGGTGAGTACACGGTGTACGGCATGGCCGAGGTCGCCCTCGCGGCCATCGATCTCGTCACACTGAACATGGACTTCGACACGGGCGCCGACCACGACCAGATAGTGGCCAGGCTCATCCCGCGCATCGCCGCCCAGGCCCCCGGCCGACCGGTCGCCGAGCACGAGCGCGTGGCCCGCTGGGTCCTGGAGAACCTGATCAACGTCGGCAGCGTCGACCGGGGCTTCCGGGCCGTGTACGGCACTTTCGCACCCGACGGCAGCTATGTCCGCCGCGACTACGACTTCAAGCTGATCGAGGAAGTACCGGGCTACGGGGGAGGCGTCTACCTCCGTACGACCGACGAAGCGGTCAACGTCCTCGTCGGCGCCCTCGACACCGATGTCACCAGCGCGCAGATCGCCGCCGAGGTCAAGCTGGAGGTGCTGATCAGCCGCGGCCGGCTGGCCGACGCGCAGCTCGCCGCCGAGCAGGCCCGCTACCGCACCGTCCAGTACGCGGAAACGCTGCGCAAGGCGCTCGACGCCACCCGGCGCAACGTCCGGGCCGTCGACTGGCTCCAGGCCGTGCCCGACATGATCGCCGAGGCCCTGGACCACGTGGCCGACCGGTACCGCCACGAGAACGCGATCCTCACCAACATCCGCAAGGCCCGCGACGAGTCCGAGGACCCCGAGCAGAAGCGGCGCGCGGCCGAGCTCGTCGACATAGTCAAGGACTGCATCCGCCGCCACACCCAGCTCCAGTCCCGCCTCCTCGAAGCCGGCCCGCTGTTCCGCGCCGAGCAGGACCGGCAGGCCTTCGGCACCCCCATGACGACCTCGGGGATCGACCTCTACGGCCACCTCGTCGCGCCGGTGCTGCCCCTGCCCGTGGAGCGGGCGCTGCGCGTCACCGACGCCTTCTTCGCGCGCGGTACAGGCTTGCGCACCCCCGTCGCCGTACGGGTCGCGGACCTCGTCGACATCCTGCTGACGCCGCCGCTGGAGCGCGAGCACCTCGGCGCGGAGATGCCCGAGCCCGACCTGATCGCCACACCGGACGACAGCCGCTTCAGCGACGAGCAGCTCGCCTCCGCCAAGGAACTGCTGAACCTGCCGCCGGACGCGCCGCGCAGGCTGTCCGGGCTGCTCGCGGAGGCCCGCCGCCGCGATCCCGAGCTGCCCTACCTGGTGGCTCTCCTGGCCGTGCACGCCGCGAGCCCGCCGGTCGGCACCGCCTACCGGCAGGGCGAGGAGCGGCTGCTGTTCGCCGTGGACGACGGGACCGAGCTGGACGACCCGGAATTCGGCGGTGCCGATCTGATCGTCGGCATGGCACTGCTCGACGCGGCCGGGATGAAGGCGGACCGGGCATGAACCTTCCGCCGCGAGAGCGGGCGCACCGAGGGAGGCCCCGGAACGCCGCAGATGCGCACCGCGGGAGGCCCCGGAACGCCGCCGGCGCGCACCCCGCGATGCCCGGGAACCCCGCCACGGGCCGCACCGCCGCGGTGAAGGCGCAGGCCGGTCCCGCGGAGCCGGGCGCCGCCGGTCAGCGAGTCCCGCACGGGACGCGCGTCCGTCCGCCTGCCCGTACCCTCGTAATTTCGAACAAGGAGTCCCAGCCGTGACCGAGCACGTCGAGTGGAGTGAACCGGAGGCCACCGCCGCACCGGCGAACGCCCCCGTCACCCCTGCCGACGCCGCCGACGCGGCGCGGCTCGTCGCCTTCGGGCTGCAGCCCAAACTGCAGCCCGCGCGCGACCAGGAGTACACCGAGCTGCTGCGCCGCTACCGCGAGGACCCGCCCTTCGCGCGGCTCGCCGACGCGGTGGCCGCCGGTCTCGGCCTCGTCGTCCTCGAGGTGTCCCCGCGCGCGGGGATGGCCGTGACCGCCGCCGAGGACTCGGTCTTCGCCGTCCGCATGGGCGACTACGCGCGCCGCGCCTCGACCGACTCCGGGGACCGGTTCCTGCACGGACTCGCCCACCTCGCCGTGGCCGCCCTGGCCTTCCCGCGCCCCGAGGACCTCGCCGACGACGGATACATCGGGCGGGTCTCGGTCAACGGCGTCGACGCGTTCGTACGACAGGCCTGCCGGCGCCTGGAGGAGCGGGCCGAGGAGACCGGCGAGAACACCGACCCGGCGACCGACGCCCCCGGACTTGAGGCGGCCTGGCGGATCTGGGCACGGCGCAGCTCCACCGGGGCCACCAAGGACGCGCGAAGACTGGCCGGCTCGACGACGGGCATCATCGCCAAGGCCGTCGCCTTCCTCACCGACTCCGGGTTCCTCCAGCGCACCGGCGACGACGCCGGCGGGACGTTCCGGACGACGGCCCGCTATCAGCTCCAGGTCCGCGACATGGCGGGCAGCGCGGCCATGGCCGAACTGCTGGAGCTGGGCGTCGTCCCGGTGACGGACGGCACGGCGAGCCTGCTGCCCGCCGAGGACACCGACGACCTGGAGCTCGTGGCCGGAGCCGGACTTCCGTTCCACTCCTGACGTCCGCCCGCCCTCCCGGCTCCCCCTCACGACCTCACCCCCTTTCGACTACGAGAGTCCGCCGCCATGTACGAGCTGTCCCGGGTCCGCCTCTACTCCATCGGGCCCGCCGGTGCGCGTTACGCCGACACTGTGCTGGACCTGCGCGGAGTCGGCGAGCCCGTACCCGACCCGGCGCCCACCCAGGCGGAGTTCTTCGCGGAGGAGCCGGTCGGCCCGCCGCGCCGGCCCGCGCCCGCCGGAGTGCTCTTCCTGGAGAACGGCGGCGGCAAGTCGGTGCTGCTCAAGCTGATCTTCTCGGTCATGCTCCCCGGACACCGCAACACCCTGGGCGGTGCCAGCTCCGGCGTCCTGCGCAAGTTCCTGCTCGCCGACGACTGCGGACATGTCGCGCTGGAGTGGCAGCACACGCTGACCGGCGAGTGCGTGGTGGTCGGCAAGGCGAGCGAGTGGCGCGGGCGGCAGGTCTCCAACGACCCCCGGAAGTTCGCCGAGGCCTGGTACTCGTTCCGGCCGGGACCCGGGCTCAGCCTGGACAACCTGCCCGTCGCCGAGGCCACTTCGGTACGGCCGCCCGGCGAGGGCGTCTCCGGGGCGCAGGGGCGGCGGCGCACCATGAAGGGCTTCCGCGACGCGATCACCGAGGCCGGCAAGGCCTACCCGCACCTGGAGGTGCACTGGGAGGAGATCCACGACCGCTGGAACGAACACCTCGGCGACCTGGGCCTGGACCCCGAACTCTTCCGCTACCAGCGGGAGATGAACGCCGACGAGGGCGAGGCCGCCGGTCTCTTCGCGGTCAAGAAGGACTCCGACTTCACCGATCTGCTGCTGCGCGCGGTCACCGACACCCGCGACACCGACGGGCTCGCCGACCTTGTCGGCGGCTTCGGCAACAAGCTGGGACGACGCGCCGAACTCATCGCCGAGCGCGACTTCACCGCCGGTTCCGTGGACCTGCTCGGCCGGATCGTCGACGCCGCCGGGGCACGGGCACGCGCGCGTGACATCCACACGGGCGCCGAGCGGCGGACGAGGACGCTGGCACGCCGGCTGTCCGCGCGGGCCGTGCGGGAACGTGTGCGCGCCGGTGAGCTCGCCCAGCGCGTGACCGCCGCCGCGTACGCCGTCACCCACGCCGAGGGCGCCCGAGAGCGCAGCGCGCTGATCGCCGCCGAACTCGCCTACCGTCACGCCTCGCTGGCCCTCGCCGGCGCGGAGAAGTCGGCCGCCGCGCAGAAGCGCGAGCTCGCCGACGCGCGCACCCTGCACGCCGCCTGGCAGGCCGCCGAGGCCGTACTGCGCCACCGTGCCGCCGCCGACCGCTCCGCCCGCGTCGCCGACGCCATCCGCGAGGCCGAACGGGACGCCGCGCCCGCGCTCGCGGCCCGAGCCACCGCCGCCGTCGACCTCGTCCGAGCGCTGCACCGGGCCGCCGAGCGCGCCGAGTCGCTCGCCAACGAGGAGGAGGAGCGGTCCGCGGGTCTCCAGGAGGCCGGGGAGACGGCACACGCCGACTCGACGGCCGCCGCCACCGCCGCGCAGCGCGCCCGCAGCGAGATCGGGCATCTGCGTCAGCGGCTGGCCGAGGTCGAGAAGGAGACCGCCGAGGCGGTCCGGGCCGGCTGGCTCGACGACAGCGCCCCCGACGCCGACCCGGCCCGTGCCGCCCTCGCCGCCAGCGACGCGGAGAAGACGGCCGTCGCCGCCTGGGACATCGCCCGCGAGGCCTCACGGCGCGCCGCCGACCAGGCGCGGGAAGCAGGGTCCGCCGAGTCCCGGGCCGAGCTGACGGCCGCCCGCGCGGCGGACGCGGCCACGGCCGCCGAGCGGTCGCACGAAGCGGAACGGCGCACGGCCGAGGCCCTGGCGCGGGAGGAACGGCTCGCGGAACTGCTCGGCCTGCCCGGCTCCGACACCCGCCGAGGCGTTCCCCAGCCGCGCCGCGACGAGGACGCGGACGTCCCGGCCGACACGTCGTCCGGCGCACCGCTGGCTCCCGAAGAGCTCGACCGGTACGCCGACGACCTCCGCGGACTTCTCGACGAGACCGTCGCCTCCGCCGAGCGGCAGCTCTTCGACCTGCGCACCGCCGCCGCCGACGACGCCCGGATCCTCGGGGCGCTCGGCGACGGCGGACTGCTGCCGCCCGGACCGGACGTGCTGGCCGCCGTCGAGTACCTCGGCGAGCACGGCATCCCCGCGCTGCCCGGATGGCGCTACCTCGCCCAGGCCGTCGACCCCGTCGACCACGCGCGCGTCCTGGCCGCCCGGCCCGAGCTCGTCGACGGCGTGATCATCACCGACCCGGACACCCACGCGCGGGCCCGAGAGGTCCTCGGCGAGGCGGCGCTGCTGCCCCGCTCGACGGTGGCGGTCGGCACGGCCGCCGCCCTGCTCGCCCCCACCCCGGCCGCCGGCACGGACGACGGCGGGGTCTTCCTCGTCCCCCCGAACCCGGCCATGCACGACGAGCACGCCGCGGACGAGGAGCGCCAGGCGCTGCGCGCCCGGACCGGTCTGCGGGACGAAGAGATCCGCACCCTCGCCGGCCGCCTCGGCAAGGACCGGGAGCTGGCCGCGCGCCTAGCCTCCTGGCGCGCCGGCTGCCCCGCCGGACGGCTCACCGAGCTGGCCACGGCCGCCCGCGACGCGCGCGCGTTCGCGGAGGAGACCGAGGCCGAGCTCGCCGAGGCCCGCGCCGTCCGGGCGGAGGCGGACGAGACGGCTGCCGAAGCGGCCCACGTGCGCGACGAGCGGCAGGAGGCCGCCCAGAAGGCCCGGCGTGCCGCCGACGCGCTCGCCGGACTCGCCTTCCGGCTGCGCGAACGCGCCGGATGGCAGGTCAACCTCCGCGAACTCGCCGACGAGGCGGCGGAATCGGAAGCCCGCGCGCAGGTGTGCCTGGAGCGCGCCCGCGCCGCCGACGAGGACCGCCGCGGCGCCCAGCGTGCCGCCGACGACGCCCGCCGCACGGCCCGTGCGCTGCGCGCCGAACGCGCCGAGATCGCCGGCGCCCCCGACGACGTCACGCAGGACGGGTCGGCGGCCGCCAAGGACTCGCTGCCCGCGCTGCGCGAGGCCTACCGGGCCGCGTCGCAGCTCTACGAGAAGGTCGGCGTCGGCGCCGACCTGCGCGCCGAGCAGGCACGGTCCGAGAGCGACGAGAGCGCGGCCCTCGCGGACCTGGACCGGCTCAGCAACAAGGTCCGCACCCGCGCCGGCCAGCTCCTGGAGTCACCGGACGGTTCGGACGGCCCCTCCCGGCAGGCCGCCGTGGCACGGGCCGAGGAACTGATGCAGCTCCTGGAGACCCGGATGTCGACCGCGAGCGAACAGCTCGGGCGGCTGCGCGGCGAGGCGGAGCGGCACGCGCCCGAGGAGGGCGAGACGCACACCGAGCTGGCGGACGAGCTGGTTCCGGTCGACGCCGAGCAGGCCCAGACCCTGCTCCGCACCGCCACGACCGAACTCGTCTCCCGCACCGAGGCGTTGAACGGCGCCCGCGAGGCCCACGCGGAGCTCCTCGACGCCCACCGGTCCGCCGAGGACGCGGCCGGCGGCTTCGACGAGACCGCCGCGCTCCTCAGGGACCTCCTCCGCGAGCACGTCGACGAGGAGCAGGACGAGTCCGAGCCCTATCCGGGCACCCTCGAAGAGGCGCGGAACTCCGCCGCCGAGAGCCGCCGTTCGCTGCGCGGCTGCGCCGCCGATCTGACCACGGCCGAGGCCGCCGTCCGCGAGGCCGGCGACATCCTCGTCCGCCACGCGAACTCCACGCGCTACGAGCAGGTGCGCACCCCCGCCCGGCAGCAGATCCGCGAGCTGCCCGCCTCCTCCCTGTCCGAGCACGCGCAGAAGTGGGCGGACGCGTTCGCGCCCCGGCTGCGTGTGCTGACCGACGAACTGGCGCAGTTGGATCGCAACCGGGGCTCGATCGTGGACCGGCTGCGCGGACTCGTCGAGTCCTCCCTCGCCACTCTTCGGTCCGCCCAGCGGCTGTCCAGGCTGCCGGAGGGACTGGGGGAGTGGTCGGGGCAGGAATTCCTCCGCATCCGCTTCGAGGAACCCGACCAGGCCACCCTCACCGAGCGGCTCGGCGAGGTGGTGGACGAAGCCACCCGCGCGGCGGTCAAGAAGAACTCCGACATGCGGCGCGACGGCATGTCGCTGCTGTTGCGCGGTGTCGGTGCCGCGCTCCAGCCCAAGGGCGTCGCCGTCGAGATCCTCAAGCCGGACGCCGTACTGCGCGCCGAACGCGTTCCCGTCGGGCAGATGGGCGACGTGTTCTCCGGCGGCCAGCTCCTCACCGCCGCCATCGCGTTGTACTGCACGATGGCGGCGCTGCGCAGCAACGACCGCGGCCGTGACAAGCACCGGCACGCCGGCACCCTGTTCCTCGACAACCCCATCGGGCGCGCCAACGCGACGTATCTGCTGGAGCTCCAGCGGGCCGTCTCGGACGCGCTCGGCGTCCAGCTCCTCTACACGACCGGTCTGTTCGACACGACCGCGCTCGCCGAGTTCCCCCTCGTCATCCGGTTGCGCAACGACGCCGACCTTCGCGCCGGGCTGAAGTACATCAGCGTCGAGGAGCACTTGCGGCCGGGCCTGCCGCGCGAGGCGGCCGCCGGGGAGGCCGTGCACACCGAGATCACGGCGACACGGATGTTCAAGCGCCCGGCACCGGTGACCCCGTAGCGACGGAGCCGAAGGGCGGGGGGAATCGCGTGCCGTCAGCGGTCGGCGACGCGGTTCCCCGCACTTCGCGCGGTGCGCTTTTCCTTGCGGCTTCTCTCCTTGGGGGCGGCCGCCGGAGCGAACTGTCCGAGGGCCGCTCTCCGTCACCGACGTCGTGACAGCGAGGGAGCCCTCGTGCCCGGCCGCCCAGCGCCCGGCGGCCGCCCAGCGCCCGACCGTCGGGCCGGGGCGCCGGGGGCGACCGGTCCGTCGGCCGGCCGAAGTCCGAAGAGCAGCCGCTCCGCGGTCGGACCGAGGCGCGCAGCGGCTGCCGCTCCGCTACGAGTGCGACAACTGCCCGGCCCCGCCCCGCCTGCGTATCCGCTCCTGGGCACGCGCCGCGATCCGTGCCTGGCGCCTGGCCTTGCGGCGCTCGCGTCGAAGCGCCCGTGCCGTGCTGCTCGGCACCGACACCACGCCGTTCCGCTGGTTCCACACCTGCCGCGTCACCCACACGTCCAGGGCGGCCCACGTGGCGACGACCGTACTGGCCACACTGCTGATGACCATCGGGAAAGCCAACCAGGACTCCGTCATCGTGCACAGGAACGCCACCACGGCCTGTATCAGCGTGACCGAGATGACGAGCACCGCCCGCACCGCGGACGTACGCACCGGATCCGGCAGCCGACGCCTGCGCGCGGGTTCCTCGATCCACAACGGCCGGTAGTACGCCCGTTCCTCGTGCTCCTCGTATCCGTACGTGCCGACGCCCTTCTCCTCGGCTCGGCCGCCCCCGCGAGGGCCGGTCTCCCGGAGGTCCGCCGCGTCGGGCCCGTCCTTCGCCGACCGCGCGTCCGGACGGTCGTGCCCCGCTGCCGGAACGCCGTCATCCGGTACCAGGGTGGCCAGTTGTGCCGCCTTTCCTGTCGCAACCTCAGCAGCGGGTGACCCGCTCCGTTCCGCCGTGCCCATCAACTTGTCACTCCCCACCGCCCAGCAGTCCTCTCGCACGGGTGTCTCACGACCCCCGCCCCCCAGTGGCTGCCCGGCTTGCGCTCTTTTACGCCGACTGAGCGCGGCATGCGGCACCTGTGGCCGATTCCGCCCTCAATTCCCGTACAGACAGACGAACGACCTGCCCCGAAGATTCCCGCCGAGCGAAGAATTTCGGCCAACTGACGAAGTTCCCCGCTCCGATGGGATCCGGCCCCAAGTGCCGTATCCGGGGGCGCAATCTCCCCCAATGAACGGACAACTCCCCATGCCTCCTTCCCCGTCGGGCCGGATCCACCCTCCGGACGGTCTTCGAGTTGTCTCTGTGTCAGTAGTAGGCTCACGCCGTTTGTTGACGCACATGTGTACCCCCTGACCGAGGGGGTCGAGCTGGGGGAGGCCATGCGCTTTCGCGGGAAGTCCATCCGCCGGAAGATTGTGGCGCTGCTCCTCGTGCCCCTGGTGTCGTTGACCGGGATCTGGGCTTTCGCCACCGTGCTGACAGGTCGTGAGGCAGGCCGGCTCTTCAGCGTCTCCGAGGTCGTGCAGAAGATCGGCTACCCGGCCGAGGACACCGTCAGGGTTCTCCAACGGGAACGCCGGCAGACACTCGTCTACCTGGCCGATCCTCGCGCCTCCGACGGACTCGCCGCGCTCAAGCGCAGCCGCGGCGCCACGGACCGCGTCCTGGCGAAGGTCCGCAGGAACGCCGGCGCCAAGGGCGTGCGCGAGGAACTCGGCGGAGGCACCACGGAGCGCCTCACCTCGCTCCTCGACGCCGTCGACGGGATCTCCTCGCTGCGCAGCGGCGTCGAGGACGGCACCTTCGACCGCGTCCAGGCCCTCCGCCTCTACGACCGGCTCATCGATCCCTGCTACGCCCTGCTGGCCAACCTGCACGTGGTCGACGACGTGGAACTGGACAAGGAGAGCCGCGCCCTCGTCAATGTGTCCCGCGCCCGCGAGCTGCTGTCCCGTGAGGACGCCCTCCTCGGCTCCGCACTGGTCGCCGGACACCTCACGCGCGACGAACTCCGCCAGGTCTCCGACCTCGTCGCCCAGCGCACGCTGCTGTACGACGTCAGCCTGCCGCTCCTTCCCTCGTCGGACCGCGCCCGCTTCGAGCGCTACTGGGGCAACGCCGGCACCGGGCCGCTGCGCGCGGCCGAACGGGCGGTCGCCGCCTCGACGGACGGCTCGCCCAGCGGCGTCACGGCGAAGAGCTGGGACGGCGCGGCCGGGCATGTGCTCTCCGAGCTCGGCGAACTCGAGGACCTGGCGGGCGACCACTACCGGGACCGGGTCAGGCCCGTGGCCATGAGCGTCATCCTCCAGGCGGTCGGTGCGGGCGTGGTCGGCCTCATCGCCCTGCTGACCTCGCTCGTCATGTCCGTACGCATCGGCCGGAGCCTCATCCGCGACCTGCGGCGCCTGCGCATGGAGGCCCACGAGGCGTCCGGCGTACGGCTGCCCAGCGTCATGCGCCGGCTCTCCGCGGGTGAACAGGTCGACATCGAGACCGAAGTGCCGCGCCTGGAGTACGACAGGAACGAGATGGGCGAGGTCGGCCAGGCCCTCAACACCCTTCAGCGCGCCGCCGTCGAGGCGGCCGTCAAGCAGTCCGAACTGCGCGAGGGCGTCTCCGAGGTCTTCGTCAATCTCGCCCGCCGCAGCCAGGTGCTGCTCCACAAGCAGCTCACCCTCCTCGACACCATGGAACGCAGGACCGAGGACACCGACGAACTGGCCGACCTGTTCCGCCTCGACCACCTCACCACCCGCATGCGCCGCCACGCCGAGGGACTCGTCATCCTGTCCGGCGCGGCGCCGTCCCGGCAGTGGCGCAAGCCGGTCCAGCTCATGGACATCGTCCGCGCCGCCGTCGCCGAGGTCGAGGACTACGAACGCGTCGAGGTACGCCGGCTGCCGCGCGTCGCCATCACGGGCCCCGCCGTCGCCGACGTCACCCATCTCGTGGCCGAGCTCCTGGAGAACGCGACGGTGTTCTCGCCGCCGCACACGGCCGTCCACGTCGTCGGTGAACGCGTCGCCAACGGCTTCACCCTGGAGATCCACGACCGCGGCCTCGGTATGACCGCAGAGGCGCTGCTGGACGCCAACCTGCGGCTCGCCGAGACCCCCGAGTTCGAACTCTCCGACACCGACCGGCTCGGCCTCTTCGTGGTCAGCCGGCTCGCCCAGCGGCAGAACGTCCGCGTCTCGCTCCAGCCCTCCCCGTACGGCGGCACCACCGCGGTCGTCTTCATGCCGGACGTGCTGCTCACCGACGACGTCCCGGACACCAACGGCATCGGATTCCGCCTCGACCGCACCCTGCCCGCCAAGGGGCGCAAGACCGAGGAACGCCCCGGCGCGACACTCACCGAGTCGTCGGCGCGTCTGCCCGGTCTGCCCGCCTCGGTCCTCGACGGCCCCGTCGAGCTGGACGCGCCCGTCGACCTGGACACGCTCACCGGATTCCCCGGCGCGCTCGGCGACGACGACAGCGAACGCGGAGGACTGTTCCGTCCGCGGCGCTCGATCGCCGGGGTGCCCACAGGGCGCCGCCAGCAGGCCGGAGACGGCGACGAAGCCGCCCGGCCGGAGGACGACGACCGTCCGGACGGAGCTCCGGTCCCGCTGCCGCACCGCCGGACGCCCAAGCTCGTCAGCTCCCACGGCCGTCCCGTCACGGGGACCAGATCGTGGCGCGACCAACTGGACGAGGGCACGACCCCGGACCTCGAATCGGTGCGGGACCCCGGACCGGGAGAGAACGAGGACCGCCGGGAACACCGCGTGCCCGAACTCGAAGGCGCCAAGCCACTGCCCAGGCGGCACGGCGAGCGGCCCGCCGTCCCGGCCCGGCGCGGCGGTGAACGCTCCGGCGCCCCCGGTGGTCCGGGAGGCTTCGGCACACCGGGGAGACCCGCTCTCCACGAGGCACCCGAACCCTCCGGCGCACCCGGTCTCCGTGAGAACACCGGCCGTCCGGACACGTCGGGCCACCACGACACCCCGGCCCTGCCCCGGCGCACCCGCACCACGGCGTCCCCGGCGAGCCCGGACGGCGAAACGACTCCCCGCCGCGACACCGCGAGAGGGCAGGCGGAAGCCGGTACGGCCGCGCTGCCGCGGCGTGTCCGGCAGGCGAATCTGGCCCCCCAGTTGAAGGACGGACCGGCGCGGCTCGCCGAGCGCGGCAACGGCCGCGACCGCACGGGGCCGGACCCCGCCGAACGGGACGCCGACGAAGTACGCAGTCGCATGGCCTCGCTCCAGCGTGGCTGGCAGCGCGGCCGCGAAGAGAATGCCGAGGGCGACCAGGCCCAGGACGGCTCAGAACGAGGAACGACAAAGGGGGACGGTCGATGACCGCACCGAAGGCCGCAGGGCCCGCCGCGACGAGCAGTGTGTCCGGCGAACTGAACTGGCTGCTCGACGAACTGGTGGACCGCGTCGCCAGTATCAACAAGGCGATCGTGCTCTCCGGCGACGGCCTTCCGACCGGGGCCTCGAAGGACCTCACCCGGGAGGACAGCGAACACCTGGCCGCCGTCGCCTCCGGCTTCCACAGCCTCGCCAAGGGCGTCGGCCGGCACTTCGAGGCGGGCAGTGTCCGCCAGACCGTCGTCGAACTCGACGAGGCGTTCCTGTTCGTCACGGCCGCCGGTGACGGGAGCTGCCTCGCCGTCCTCTCGGACGCCGACTCCGACGTGGGCCAGGTCGCCTACGAGATGACGCTCCTCGTCAAGCGGGTCGGCGTACATCTGGCCTCCAGCCCGCGCACCGATCTGCCTTCGGGCGGGTAGTGGGATGACATGAGCGGAGACGGTCAGGGAAGACGCCACTGGTTCGACGACGAGGCGGGCCCGGTGGTCCGCCCGTACGCCATGACCCGCGGCCGTACCACCAGCGCGGCCCAGCACCGCCTCGATCTGATCGCCCTCGTGGTCACGGAACTGCACGCCGAGGACCCCGAGGCGGACCACTCGCTGTCCCCGGAACACGTGGACATCGTCGAACTCTGCCGTGACGTCCCCCAGTCCGTCGCCGAACTCGCGGCGGAGCTCGATCTGCCCATCGGAGTGGTGCGGGTCCTGATCGGGGATCTGGTGGATGACGAAAAGGTCCATGTGACACGTCCCGTTCCCCCTGCCGAACTGCCGGACGAGAGTATTCTGCGCGACGTGATCAGCGGCCTCCGGGCGCTCTGAGCTGGGCGGAAACGGGGAACAGACGTGACAGGCTGGCAGTTCTGGGTCGACCGGGGCGGGACCTTCACGGACATCGTCGCGCGGCGCCCCGACGGAAGGCTGCTCACGCACAAGCTGCTGTCCGACAATCCGGCCCGCTACGCCGACGCGGCCGTCGCGGGCGTCCGTGAACTCCTCGGCGGCGAAGGGGACACGGATGCCCCGGTCGACGCCGTGCGCATGGGCACGACCGTCGCGACCAACGCCCTCCTGGAACGCAAGGGCGAGCGCACACTCCTCGTCACCACCCGGGGTTTCCGTGACGCCCTGAGCATCGCCTACCAGAACCGCCCGGCCATCTTCGCCCGCGCGATCGAACTCCCCGAACCGCTCCACGAGCGGGTGATCGAGGTCAACGAACGGATCGCGGCGGACGGCACCGTTCTGCGCGCCCCCGACCTGGACGCCCTCGCCGCATCCCTCCAGGAGGCCTACGACGACGGGATCCGCGCGGTCGCCGTGGTCTGCATGCACAGCCATCTCCACCCCGCCCACGAACAGGCCGTGGGCACGCTGGCGACACGAGTCGGCTTCCCACAGGTCTCCCTCTCCAGCGAGGTCAGCCCGCTGATGAAGCTGGTGCCGCGCGGCGACACGGCCGTCGTCGACGCCTACCTGTCGCCCGTGCTGCGCCGCTACGTCCAGCAGGTCGCCACCGAACTCCGGGGCGTACGGCTGATGTTCATGCAGTCCAACGGTGGCCTCGCCGAGGCCGGACAGTTCCGCGGCAAGGACGCCATCCTGTCGGGCCCCGCCGGCGGCATCGTCGGCATGGCCCGGATGTCGCAGCTCGCCGGCTACGACCGCGTCATCGGATTCGACATGGGCGGAACGTCCACGGACGTCTCCCACTTCGCCGGGGACTACGAACGGACCTTCACCACACAGATCGCCGGAGTCCGGCTGCGCGCCCCCATGCTGGACATCCACACGGTCGCCGCGGGCGGCGGATCGGTGCTCCACTTCGACGGTTCCCGCTACCGCGTGGGCCCCGACTCGGCCGGGGCCTCCCCCGGACCCGCCTGCTACCGCAACGGCGGTCCCCTGACGGTCACCGACGCCAACGTCGCCCTCGGCCGCGTCCAGCCCGCGCACTTCCCGAAGGTGTTCGGCCCCGGGGGCGACCAGCCCCTGGACGCCGCTCTCGTCCAGGAACGCTTCACCGCCCTCGCGCACGAGATCCACCGGAGCACCGGCGACGCCCGTACTCCCGAGCAGGTGGCCGAGGGCTACCTGCGGATCGCCGTGGCCAACATCGCCAACGCCGTCAAGCGGATCTCCGTACAGAAGGGCCACGACGTCACGCGCTACGCGCTCACCACGTTCGGTGGCGCCGGAGGCCAGCACGCGTGCGTGGTCGCCGACTCGCTCGGCATCCGCACCGTCCTGGTCCCGCCCATGGCAGGCGTCCTGTCCGCCCTCGGCATCGGACTCGCCGACACGACGGCCATGCGCGAACAGTCCGTCGAGACACGCCTCGAACCGGCCTCGATGCCCGGCATCCTCAAGACCGCCGACGATCTGGAGAGCGCCACCCGCGCCGAACTCCTCGCCGAGGACGTCCCCGAACACCGCATCCGGATCACCCGCCGGGCCCAGCTCCGCTATGACGGCACGGACACGGCACTGACCGTCGAGCTCACCGAGCCCGACACCATGACCCACGCCTTCGAAGAACGTCATCGCGCCACCTACTCCTTCACCCTCGACCGTCCGGTCGTCGTCGAAGCCCTCTCCGTGGAAGCCACCGGTCTCACCGAACCCCCCGATCTCTCCGCCCTCGCCCCCGACGAGGCCCCACCCGCCTCCCGCCCCGCCACCGCGCCGACCGTCCGACTGCACACGGGCGGCGCCTGGCGCGAGGTGCCCTTGCACCAGCGCCGGCAACTCCGGCCCGGCGAGACCGTCGACGGGCCCGCGATCATCGCCGAGGCAGGCGCGACTACCGTCGTCGACGACGGCTGGCGGGCCGCGACGACCGACGACGGGCAGCTGGTCATGGAACGCGCGGCGGTCACGGAGAGTTCCGATCTCGGTACTCAGGCGGACCCCGTTCTGCTCGAGGTCTTCAACAACCTCTTCATGTCCATCGCCGAACAGATGGGCGCCCGGCTGGAATCGACCGCCCAGTCCGTCAACATCAAGGAGCGCCTGGACTTCTCCTGCGCCCTGTTCGACCCCGACGGAAACCTGGTGGCCAACGCCCCTCACATCCCGGTCCACCTGGGCTCGATGGGCACGAGCGTGCAGGAGGTCCTCCGGCGGCGCGGCGACGGCATGCGGCCCGGTGACACCTACGCCGTCAACGACCCGTACCACGGCGGAACCCATCTC
Source organism: Streptomyces sp. NPDC059371 (assembly GCF_042751995.1). Taxonomy (NCBI): domain Bacteria; kingdom Bacillati; phylum Actinomycetota; class Actinomycetes; order Kitasatosporales; family Streptomycetaceae; genus Streptomyces; species Streptomyces sp. NPDC059371. The sequence continues at coordinate 67,941 of NZ_JBHYXD010000031.1, forward strand.
CCCGACGTCACCGTGATCACCCCGGTCTTCGACACGGAGGGTGAGCGGATCCTGTTCCACGTCGCCTCGCGCGGCCACCACGCCGAGATCGGCGGCATCGCCCCGGGCTCCATGCCCGCGAACAGCCGCACCATCGACGAGGAAGGCATCCTCTTCGACAACTGGCTGCTCGCCGAGAACGGACAGTTCCGGGAGGTGGAGACACAGGCCCTGCTCACAGCGCCGCCGCACCCCTCGCGCAACCCGAAGACGAACCTCGCCGACCTGCGCGCCCAGATCGCCGCCAACCGCAAAGGCGTCGACGAGGTCGGCCGGATGATCGAGGACTTCGGGCTCGACGTCGTCCAGGCGTACATGAGGCACGTCCAGGACAACGCGGAGGAGGCCGTGCGCCGCGTCATCGACACACTCCAGGGCGGCGAGTGCGCCTACGAGACGGACTCGGGGGCGGTCATCCGGGTCCGCGTCTCCGTGGACCGCGAAGCACGCTCGGCCACCGTCGACTTCACGGGCACGTCGGCGCAGCTCGGCACCAACTTCAACGCGCCCTTCGCCGTCGTCAACGCCGCTGTCCTGTACGTCTTCCGCACCCTGGTGGACGACGACATCCCGCTCAACGACGGCTGCCTGCGCCCCCTGCGCATCGTGGTGCCGCCGGGGTCGATGCTCGCCCCGGAGCCCCCGGCCGCCGTCGTCGCCGGCAACGTGGAGACGTCCCAGGCGATCACCGGCGCCCTGTACGCGGCTCTGGGAGTCCAGGCAGAAGGCTCCGGCACCATGAACAACGTGACGTTCGGCAACGAGCGCCACCAGTACTACGAGACCGTGGCCTCCGGTTCGGGCGCCGGCGACGGCTTCCCCGGCGCCCCCGTCGTGCAGACCCACATGACCAACTCGCGGCTCACCGACCCCGAGGTCCTGGAGTGGCGACTGCCCGTCAGGCTGGAGGAGTTCGCGATTCGACACGGCAGCGGCGGCCCCGGACACTGGCGGGGCGGCGACGGCGCCGTACGACGTATCCGCTTTCTGGAGCCGATGACCGTCTCGACACTGTCGCAGCACCGCAGGGTGCCGCCTTACGGCATGGCGGGCGGCGAACCCGGTGCTCTGGGCGTCAACCGGGTCGAGCGCGCCGACGGCACCGTCACGGAACTCGGCGGAAGCGATACGGCGGACGTCGGACCCGGCGACGTACTCGTCGTCGAAACCCCCGGCGGCGGGGGCTACGGCCCACCGCCGCACGGCCCCACACAAGCAGGAGAAGAGAACCTAGATCGTAGGGCCGTCTGATCCCG